>SUVU01000007.1 GCA_015061865.1 Lentisphaerota bacterium | reverse complement strand
GAAAACTTTCTTTTCCCGTGAAAAGAGAGTTTTCCCTTTCCCCCGCGCCCCTTTTCTCTTTCAAAGAAAAGCGAAATACTTTTTTTGAAAAAACACCACAGCAAAACACATATTTGACAAGTTTTGCCCACCAATAATTCAATCAGCGTGAAAGCGAAACAGCCAGCCCTGCGGCTATCTCCATACGGGCGCGATAATATTTTGACATTCATAATAATTGTCCTCCCGTTTTTACCATAATCACCGGATATACAAACTCGGCGCACAACTCCACGCATGGCAGGCGCTCAATAAATACGCATCACCGTACAATTCCTGATAAAGATCATCCGGATCGAACATCTCCCAAAACGTGTCCGCCCCCAGTTTCAACATGCCGCCCCAATAACTGTGCAGCAATTCATCCAAATCTTCACTCATACCGCAAATATCGTACACTTCCAGCAGATAAGTGAGCAAATACGGATTGCGGGAACGCACCGCACCGGGCAGAGTTTTGACTTTGGTCAATGCCGCTTTGCCCTCGTCTATCGAAAGCACTCCGGAAAGGATGCCCCAGATCTGCGACGCCTGCGACACCTGACGCGCCGCACCGGAAACCAGCAGACCGCTGTCGTGATCGAACGCATATTTGCGGATATTCTGCTCCCACCGATCCGCTTCGGCGGTCAATGCGGCAATATCGCCGTCAAATCCGAGTTTGCGTGCCAGTTCCGCTGCTTTGCGCAGTGCAAAAATATACACGCAGATCTCCGCCGTTTCGACCTCCAGCTGCGGACAGTGGTCGATAAAATAGCGGTACTGCGGATAGCGGGTCAACGTGCAGTTTTCCCCGGCGATCATCCCCCTGAACACCCGGAGCTGCTGAATCGCCAGCGGATAGAATCCGGCAGCAAACTCCCGGCGGTCATATTCGTCAAGGTGATCCAGCAACAATGCCGGCATCAGCATCATGTAGTCCGGATAAAAACAATTCGTCCTCATGCCGGGATGTTCAAACGCACATACGGCGATCATCCCCGCATCATTGGTATTGGCAGCAAGCAGACAGATCGAACGCTCCACCAGCAGATAGTCCCGGTAGGTGACCGCATTGCTTTTGGCTTGCAAATACAAGTCCCCCAGCCACAAACGGCGGTCACGTTTGGGGCCGTCCTCAAAGCATGTCTGCATACAGTCCCGCAAAGTCCGGCATGCCGCAGTATAAAGTTCCTGATCCAATACGCTCACTCCGGCAGGAGCCTGCGGCAGGGAATTTCTGGCGGCAACCGTATCGAAACAAATCTGATCGAAAATCAGTTGATTCGGTGTGGCGATAATGTCAATACGCAAATAGCGGCAGGCATAACGGCGCGGCAGCCGGATGGTGCCGGGCAGTACGTCGATTTTGATATACTCCTCCTGGATCCACCCCTGACTGAGTTTGCCGGTGAATTTATCGCTGGTGTACTCCAATTCATAGGGCAGTTCCGCCATCATCAGCCGCAACGATACCGGGGAATCACAATACCCCGTGGCGGTGCGCATGGTGAATTCAAAATATCCCACATGATGCTCCCCGAAATCCAGTATCACCGAACTATGAGATGGGAACGTCATATTTTTCAATTCACCGGCACTGCCGACATTCTCCACTCTGACGCCCTGATACGCCGCTGCATCCGCCACAGTTTTGACGATATATTTGGGATAAGCGTCCTGATGCTCCAATTCATGGCGCAAACTTTCCGCCTGCGCCGCCCACATCTGACGCAACTGCGGCAAGGCAGTCAAATCAAATCCTGTCACATTGAAATCCATAGTAAAACCCTTGTACAAATTCATGGTATACGACTATAATATAGCCCAATAAATCCATAAAAACATGATTTTTCCGTCAAAAAACATGATAATACATTCATTTTATTATTTTTATCACCGGTTCACCCAGTAACCCGCCGGGGATCAGCTGACGTTTATTTTGCCGTTTCATCCGGAATTGATCCGGCCCGACCCATGCCTGACGTTCGACGAAAAACGGCCCCAACGCATTGCGGCGGCTGCCGTAAACCGTGATATACAGCCGGAACTTCCCTGCGGGCAATTCCAAACGGTACGGCGGCCACGGCAGGAGAGTCTCTGCACCGTCAGCGATCCGCACGCCCAGCAGGACGCCGCTCCAGTCGGCGAATTCCAGAACTGCGCCGCCGCCCGGAATCTCCACCTCACGGGAATATGTCACATTTCCGGCATAGTACGGCAATCCCTGCGCACACCAATCGCCCGTGGTCAATTTCCGGGGCAGCTCGGTCACGGCATCAGCAGTCACGCCGAAATCGCCCAGCAGAAACATCGCTTCAAGTCCCGGCAGATTTTCGTGGTACTCTGAATAAAGTACCAGCGTATTGGAGCCGGCGAGCAGGAGTTCAGCCGGAATGGCGATACATTGACAACTCCGGTCAAACCACCATCTTTTTACGGTGGTATCCAGAATTTGACCATTCAATTTGATCCGGTAAAATTCCGGATGCTCCAATGCCAGCAGGCAATCTGTTTCCGGCACGTTTGCAACAGTAAAACTATAAGTCAAAGTCAGATCCAGTTTCTTTTCAACCTCCTGATGCAGTTTTGTCCAGGGCTGGCACATCGTCCTGCCGCGCGGCATCCCCCCCAGCATCCGGCGCAAAGTGTTATCCAATTCCAGAATATAACAGTTTTTACCGATAACTTCCCCGTCAGCAACACCGTCGGCATGATCCAGGATCAGGACATTGGGATCATCCAGTTGATAATCCCAGTTTTCAGCGGGCAGTTTTACCGCTTTCCGGAAAGAAGCACTTTTTTTATCCGCAACCGTCCCCGGATTTTCTGCGGTGATCAGAAACAGATGTGACTCCAGCTCGCCAAACGCACTTTCAAAACAGTATTGACCGTCTTTATAACTGTACTCGACCCTGCTGATACTGCCGTCCAGCGGATGCAATTCATACACTTCCCCCCGCAACGGAACGGTCAGGGTGATCCGGGCATAAGGATATTTCAACTTTCTCTCCCTGACCGGACAATCATTCAAAATGGTATCGGCGTTGAATTTTGCACCGTAATTGCAGAGAAAAAGCGTATACGCACTGCCGGTGTCTGCCAACCGGGCAAGCACCGGTGCGATCTGCCGCCCTGCCCGGTCAGTCACCCCGACCCGGCGGATACTGCCGCCCAGCAGTTTGACCGCTTCCGCAAGCGTGGCACGGATAAATCCGGTAAAAATCTGTTCCGGAACTTTTGAACGTTCCCCATCCAGATATTGCGGTGCCGAATTCAGATAAACCACTGTTCCACCCTGCTCGGCAAACTCCCGGAGCAATTCCAGTGTCGTCCCCCGGATGGTCTCCAATTCCGGGATCAGCACCGCACGGTAAGCGGCACACCTGACGGCAATTTTGCCCGCCTCTATCCTGCCGTGGCGGGCAATGATCTCCTCATCGCCAAAGTCAAAATCCAGTTTCTGCGCCAACAGCGTATCGGTCAATTTGGCAAAACGGCGGTTCTCTTTTACAAAACAATGTTTCCCCAGCCACGCCGGATCAACCGCCATCCATGCCGACTCGATCGGATGGATCACCAGCAATTCGCAGAGTTCCTCCCCCTCACTCATCACCGCACCGAGACGGGCAAAATAATCCTCGACCACCGGATATTTTTCATACCACGGCGATTGATAAGAAATACTGGCAGGATAATCGCGTTTGGCTTCACTTTCAGCGGAATACCACGCCAGATGCTGACAGCGGAAATTGATGCCAAGCGCATATTGCCAATCTCCTACGGCTTTGTGTCCGGCAAATGGAAAATCCCACCCGGTACAGCCGTAGGTTTCTGAAAGCCGCTGTCTGCGCCCGAACTGATGCGCCACAGATGAACATTGCTTGGCAGTATTGAAAACCCGCCAGCACTCCGTCAATACGTCGATCCCAGGGAACTGCATATACTCATAAAAACGCATGGCGGCACCGACGATCATGGCCTGATTCAGACGGTCTTCGCTCATCACATGACCGGTCATCTGCAAACCGTGTTTACTGCACCAATCGCTGATCGTACCGGCGAATGCCTGACAGAACATCCGGGTGATCAGATTAAGGTAGCGTAAACGCCACACCGATTTTTTACAGACGGAAGTAAAACATATTTCCGGCAGGTGTTCCAGAATATCAGCATGATACTCCGCCTGAAATTTCTCCGGCAGCGTCTCCGTCCACGGAATTATCACCGTAGACAAAGAACGCGGTGAAAAAAACATCGGTTCATCGGAAAATATCGCCGGCACAGTTTTGCCGAATTCGGCGCCACACTCCCGGAAATACGCTTCGTGGGTCACGTCAATAAATTTCTGTACCGCCTCGGGATTCAGGGTGTCCAGATAAGTTCCGCCATTGTACCACTCATGGTTATCCATCAACTGCAGTGCAAAGCGCAGTAATTTACGGTCGCGCCCGGGTTTGAAATCTGCCGGAGATGTCAAACGGCGGGGGGACTTTATTCTCAACGTATTCTGCTCAAAACTGCCGGAAACCACTGCGGAATACCAAACCAGCGTATTGCTGTTATCTGCTTTTTGCGCCTGCCGCACGCCGGAATATATTTCCACGGCGCACCAACGGCTTTTATAACGGTCATCAGCAGTCACAATACCGCCGGCACTGCCGGACGGCCAGCGGTCTTCATCGTACAAATACGCCCGCATTCCCAGTTTTTCCGCTTCGGCAATACAACTTCTGACACAGTCAAACCAATCTTTGCCCAGATAAGGGGTATTCAAACCAACCCGGGAGTGCATAAAAAATCCGCCCATTCCCATTGCTTTGAAAATATGTATCTGCCGGAGCAATTCATCCCGATCCAATCCGGAGTTCCACGCCCAGAACGGTGCGCCGCGAAATTCCGCCCCCGGGGCGGCAAAATTTTTCATCATCGTTTTCATCATTGAGTCCCCATATCCTTTCACATTTATAATATATCCCAAAAACGGATAAACAACATGATTTTTGTCTCAAAAAAGATGAAAATTCGATCATTTTGCCAGTTTTTCTGCAAAAATCAGTTTGCAAATACTTCCGGTGGCGATTAGATTAACTGCCGGATAGAATTATGGAGAAAATTTATGCCGCCGGAAAAAATTTACAAGTGGGATCAATACCGCCGGGTCGAAAATCTGCCGCTGGCAGTCCATATCATGCGGGATGACAAAACCAACACTCAACTGCACTCGCACGATTTCACCGAATTACTGCTGGTCGGCAGCGGCACCGGCAGTTATCTCACTCCGGATGGCGAATATCAGCTGGAACAGGGAGATATTTTTCTGCTTGCCCCCGGTCAATCCCACGCGTTTGCCAATCAGCACCATCTGCTGGTTTACAATGTGCTGTTTCAGCGGGAGGCTCTCGAATTGAATCTGCACGACCTGACCAACAGCCCCGGCTACCATCTCTTTTTTCATCTGGAACCTCACACCCGCCGGAACAACCAGTTTCAACAGCATTTGCGGTTGGATTCCGCCCAGCTGCTCCGGGCGCAGGAGTTGATCGGGAGCATCGACCGGGAACTGACCGTCCGAAGCGAATGTTTTCAACTGGCGGCGTACTCACTGCTGGGGGAATTGTTTGTGATGATCTGCCGGCTCTGCATGGCTCCGGCGGGGAACAGCGGCAATGAATTGCAGCAAATCGCCCGGGCGGTCAATTACATGAACAGCAACTTTGCCGGAAATCTTGACCGGGCAAAACTTGCCAGACTGGTCAATATGTCCGAATCATCGTTTTTCCGCCACTTCAAACGTGCCATGGAGTGTTCGCCGATGGAGTATCTGCAAAATCTGCGGCTCAATGAAGCGGAAAAACTGCTCCGCCATACCGAAATGCCGCTGGCGCTCATCGCCGAAAAATGCGGCTTTTACGACAGCAATTACCTCGGATTATTGTTCCGCAAACGCTATCAGATCACCCCGTACCGGTTCCGCAAACTTTTCCGGCAGGCGGATAAATAACCTGCCGGGGCTTGACTTGACGCAGTTGAAGTGGTACATTTAGTTTCAGTACAAACGAGGAAATATATCATGCTTTCATCACTGATTCTGAAATTATTTGTTCCGGGCAGTAAAAACGGTCTGACTCCGTCGCTCCGGGTGCGCTGCGGCATCGTCAGCGGGATCACCGGGATCGTCTGCAATATCGTGCTGGTCATCATCAAACTCACACTGGCGGCATTCACCGGCAGTATCGCCGTTGCCGCCGATGCGGTCAACAACCTTTCCGATGCCGGTTCCGGAGTCATTACCGTTGCCGGATTCCGCCTCTCCAGCCAGCCGCCGGATGCGGAACACCCTTTCGGTCACGGCAGGACGGAATACATCGCCGCATTGATAGTGGCACTGCTGATCGTCGGACTGGGGATAAGTTTTCTGAAAGACTCCGTCGTGGCGTTATTCCGCCCCTCCCCCATCGCAGCCAATAATCTTACCATCATTATTTTCTGCGCCACCATCATCATCAAATGCTGGATGTTTTTCTTTTTCCGCAAAGTGGCAAAACTTATCAATTCCGAAGTGATAAAAGCTGCCGCTTACGACAGTTTGAGCGATTGTCTTGGCACCGGGGTCGTTGCCGGATCGCTGATCTGCTCCCGTTACACCGCATTTCCGGTGGACGGCTGTGCCGGTCTTATCGTGGCGCTGATGATCCTCTGGGCGGGCGGCAATGTTTTAAAAGAAACTTTCAGCAAACTGCTCGGCGAACCGCCGGATCATGAACTGGTGGAAAAGATCAAAAGCACCATCCTCGCCAGTCCCGGTATTGACGGGGTACATGACATCATGATCCACAATTACGGCGAAAACTCTTACTTTGTCACCGCCCATGCGGAAATTTCCTCGAATGGCGACCGTTTTTCCGCCCACGATATTCTGGAAAGCGCCGAAGTCGCAGTCGCCAAAGCCATGCCGGTTCATCTGCTGCTGCACGGCGATCCGTACAACAAGGAAAATCCCGAAGTCATTCTCTGGCGCAGCCGCATGGAAAATACCTTGTCCGGCTTTGACAGCCAGTTGAAACTCTACGATTTCCGGTTGAAAAAAGATGACAACGGTCAACTTGCCGCCATCTCGTTCCACTTGCTGATCCCGCACAAATACGCCATGAGTGAGAGCGAAATCACCGCTGAACTGGAACAGCGCATGAGTGAATTTCAAAACGGTCTGAAATTACACATCCGCTTTATCAACAGTTTTATCTGACTGCCGCCCTCCCCGGTCGGCAGTCAGCCGGAATTGATCACTTTTCAGCGATCAGTGCCGCAAACACTTCGCCCCGGCGCAAATCCACCCGGTAAACGCCGTTTTTGACCGTTTCGACCTTTTTGCCGCCGAAACTTTCGCTGATCCGCACCCCTGCAGGCAGCGTGAGCTGCCGCACTCCGTCGCTCTGCGCCGCCACATAGATCATCCCGGCACCGATCCCGGTAAAATCTTCCCGGTCACACAACGGCATCATCCCGGCTTCCCGGACGATATTGCGGCTCAATTTCGTTGTCAGCATCCCCGGCAATGCGACATAGATTTCCGTAAAATCCTGATGGCGGCGCACCGCCAGCGCCGGGATCCGGCTCTTTTCAAACACTCCCAGCGTCCGCCAGTTTTTCCCGGAAACACTGCACACTTCCGGGAATACCATCCCGTAGTAGGGATAATTATCCATCATCCGTCCGGATATTCCCGTCAGCAGCGCATCTTTTGCCTGCGGCAATGCGGCAATATATTTTCTGCGGGCGGATTTTTCCGGTTTCAACCCCAGCATATCCAGACACTTCTGACGGTCACCGGTAAATATCCCCGGCTGCCAGAAATATACCAGTATCCGGTGATCTCTGCCGTAACGGCGCCGCAGCATCTGCAAATCCCCGGCATCTGCGGTAGACAAATCGGTGAAATATATCACTTTGGGCAATTTATAATCCGCAGTACGCAGTACATCCTCCAGCAAATGATAATCAAACGGCACCCCGGTTTTCTGCAATACCGGCGCGATCGCCTCCCGCACCCGGTAAGCATTCAGCCGCCCTTTGCCCTGGGATTGGAAGTCCCAGTATCTTTCGCCGCTGACCACCGCAATACGTTCAAACCGTTCCGGTAACGGCACTGCTTTGGCGGTGAACGCATTGACATTTGCCCACGTCTGCATCGCCCGGGGGGTGTTGAACCAGCCGCCATCCATATCCTGCGCATGATATGCTCCGCCGTGGATAAAGGCGTGAACACAATACCGCAAAACTTTGTGATCAAATGTATCCGCATTATGGTGCGCCCGCCAGAACGGAGTACTCCATTTGCCCCAGTTGCCGACTTCGCCGGTGCGCAGATCCTGTTCGTAAATGATCAATTTATTATGCCGCCGCAATGCCCCGGTAAAACCGCTGTTGATCACCGGATCGGTATGTTCACGCATATACCCCGGCACGATGGAAAAGAAATCCACTGCCGGATCGTCCAGCAGCCAGGTCAAACTCTGCTGGGAGTGAATGGGAAATCCGGTCAGCCCGCCATTGGGCGAATACGCCCCCGCCAGCAGCCGGTTGCCGCTGCCGGATTTCACCGCAGCGGCGTAAGCATGGAAACGCCGCGCCCCGGTCACCCCGGCAAATTCAAAATAATCGCTGACCGGCGAACTGCCGCCGATGCGGAAAAATTCTTTGCCGGTATCCCAGATCTGCTCCGGGCGCGGCACCTGCATCGCCGCAAACGGGACGACTTTTTTACTGCCATACGCCTGCGCCATTTTTTCCGGAGTGCCGTATTTTGCCTGCAAATATGCCTGATACCCCCGCAACGCCGCCGGGGAATAATCCGCCTGACCTTTACCGGAAAACTTTTTATTATCCCACAAATCCAGCCATTGCATATCCGTACCGCCATTGACATAGACCCCGATGACCGCTTTGCCCTCCGGCATAGCATCGACAGCGGCGATCAGCTCCCGCAGTTTGGCGGCGGATTCGGCACGGAATTTCTCTGACGCATAAGAGGGACAGGCAAATGCCGCCTGCCGCTGATTTTTTTCCTCCGGCACGCTTGCGCCATAACGCACCCGGGTATGCTGGTAAATACCGTATTCACCTTTGCTGTTGCGGAGGATCTCATCGGGATTGGCTTTGCCCCACCCTGCCGGAGGCGTGATCAGAATATCCAGCATCAGCAGCGCATCCGGATTGATTTTCAAATATTTACGCAACTCATTTCTGACCCGCTCCGGCTCGATCTCTTTATCCAGCTGCCAGATATCGGCAAGTCCGCCGTGCGTACTCATCCCCAGAGTCATCGGCACGGTAAAAATCTGGAATCCGCGATCTGCAAAATGTTTCAACGCCAGCAAACGGTTGCTCTTTTCCCAGAAAGTATTTTTGTAAATATGCAGCGGCACCGCTTTGCCATTCACACTCAAAGTGACTTTGTCGGCAGAATTATTCAGTACCGGCACCGCTTTTTGGCGCCCGGCAAGACGCCGGTCAAGTTCGGCATCACTGACTTCCGGTACCAAAGTCAACTGATTGTAACGCTGCGGCAGTTTTTTATTCAACTGCGTTACCGGAGTAAATTCAAGAGAGATCAACTCCATTTTTACGCTGTTGCCGCCGGGATAAAGCCGGAGTTTCAGCCGGGTGGCGGCGGGATTCAATTTCAAGTTGTTAAGATGGTTGCCGACTGCCGCAACTTCAGACAATTGCAGACAGTATTCGTTTTTTTCCACGCTTAAATCCGCCGGATCATAGACCCGGTTGCGCCCGCTTAAAGGAGTGGTAAAAAGTCTTTTGCCCTTGACATCATACCCCTCCAGCACCGCCAGCACTCTGCCGTCGCCGGACAATACCCGCCATGCGGTCTGCAGCCGGTAGATTTTGCCGGATTTTACCGCATATTCGGCAACGACATTGCCTCTGGAATTACTTTGCCAATCATAAATATTGTTTCCGGCAAGCGTAAAAATCATACTGAAAAACAACAGTGTCAACCATTTTTTCATAACTCAAACCTTTCTGTCATCCATCTGTTTTTATGTATCCGATCGGCTATTTATATGCAGGTTCGTCGTCTTTATACCAACCGGGAACCAGCATTTTGGCGATGGCGGTTTTCGTATTATTTTTGCCGCCGAGGTGAAATTCTTTCGCATTATCCCGCACACTCCGGGTGCTGCCATCAGCAAAAACGGCATTGCATGCTCCATTGTGACGGAAATTCACCCGGTCGCCTTTACCGCCACTGGCAACATTTTCACTGATATTACTGGCAGATCCGACCTGATAGTAATCGGAATCATTAAACATGATCCAGCGGACAGGATTTTTGACTTTATCCATCCTCCTGAAACTGGTATTGATATACTTTCCGTCGGATTTCTGCCCCGTCCCCATCAAATTGGTATTATGAGCATAGGAAAAAAATTGTTCTTTGTAACCGGATGTATTGACAACTATTCTGCCGGGATCCCGCCCCGTACAGGCAAACGGAGTATTGACTGCACCTTTCCAATTTGTTTCTGAGGTGTTGACCAGCTCCCGCTGAAACCAGTATTTCCACGCATAATATCCAACGCTTGCCCCACTATTTTCATTGTAATAATCTGCAAGGTATTGCGGCATGAAATATCCGTCAAATGTACCGCCGTATTTGATCACCGTTTTGCCGATCTGCCCCAAATTGGATATGCACGATGCGGCTTTACCGCGCTCCCGCGCCTGCTGCAGCGTCGGCAGCAAAATCCCCGCCAGAATGGCGATGATGGCAATAACCACCAATAGTTCAATCAGCGTGAAACGTTTTTTCTGCAATCCCTTCATAACTTGCTCCTTATCCAATATATTACGGTAAAATGATTTGTTTTTATCTGTGTTACCGGTTGTATTCCGGCTCATACAATTTTCTGCCCGGAGTCGTGCGCACGTTAAAGTAACGGTGAACGCCCGAATATTTGTCTGCCGCCACGGAGGAGTGAAACAAACTGTCCCGGATCGACTCCACATGACCGTCCAGCATACACACATTTGCAGCTTTACTGTGCCTTAAAGAGATATTATCCCCCTTTTCCCCGTTCCAGATGCCGTTGCGGTATTTACTGGACAAAAACTGGACATTGTCGCTGTCTACAAACCCGGAAAGCCCCGAAGGACGGAGTATTTTGCTCAAACGGTAAAATTTGGTATTGGCATTTTTCAATTTCCCGTTCGCATCATAACCGCCGCCGCCCATGATATTGCTGATCATTCCGTAACAGGCACTGCGCGGATCATAAGCACCCTCTTTGGTAGAGCCGCTTTCGCTGTATTTGAAATTTCCCAGCGGATCGACCATTCTGCGCTCCGGATCCCGCTCCGGACAGTTGATGATATTGCCCTCGCCGCTGCCCCATTTCACCGCCGTAGTGCCGGATTGACAGATCTTGCGGATCGGAGCTTCATATTCAAACCAGTTGCGATTGTTGACAGCACCATACGTCGTATCAGCCGTGATGACCGGCAGTACATAAGAATCGTTCTCTGAAGCGTAAGTGCTGATCCCCAAGCCCAACTGTTTCATATTATTCGTACAGCTGGTCGCCCTGCCCCGGGAGCGTGCCTGCTGCAGCGTCGGCAGCAGTATGCCAGCCAGAATCGCGATAATGGCAATAACCACCAGCAGTTCTATTAAAGTGAAATGGCTTGCGGGGCAAGAGGAAAAACTTCTTTTCACGGGAAAAGAGGTTTTTCCCTTTCCCCTGCGCCCCCTTTCTCTTTCAAAGAAAAGCGGAATATCTGCAGTTGTGAAAATGTCACTCATATTTACCCTCTGAAAAATTATCAACGCCACGCAGGCGAACGTTCGGCTCTCTATTTTGGTTAATAGTATACAACAAAAAAACTCTATTGTCAAGAGTAATTTAAAATATTTTCAGAAGAACTGGAAATACTGGGAGTTATTACGCCAAGCCGGAAACAGACTGCAAACCGAACCACGCCATAAAAAAACGGAGCTGTCGCTTTGGCAACAGCTCCGTGATGATCGTATTGACCGGATCAGAGGAATTTCCGTTCGATCAGATATTCCCGGTAACGGTTGTAGAGGTGATTGGCGGAACGGTAACTGGAATTCGGGCTGAGGAAGTGCGAGAATTCGAAGGTCATCGCCCGGTCGAAACCGGCTTCTTCAGCGGCTTTCAGTTTCAGATAGAGTTTGTCCCATTTGATCGGCAGGAAGTCGATCGGCATATCACGGTCAAATGTTTCAGTATTCGTCCAGCACTGGATACCGTATTTATCGCAGAGTTTTTTATTGATTTTGAGGAAAGTCGGGAGCAATTCGATCTCCACGTGACCATCCTGAAATGCGATAATATCCACATAGCCCTGCAACCGTGCCATGACCCGGTCCCAGTCGGCTTCATGTTCGGCAGGATCAATGGTATTGCCCAGTTTGACCATGTTTTCATTGTAGGCTTTAGCGCCCTGAATTCCCGGAGAGATCAGAATGGGCAGATTGCCGGACATCTCTTTGAGATGGGTCGCCATTTTGCGGTAGCACTGGGAAGCGATGTTGTCTTTGCCGCAAATTTCCTGCGACAGATACCAGCCGCCGAAAGCCGGATGTTTGCCGTATTTGGCATAGAATTCATCGTTGACTTTGGTCATCAGCGCCGTTTCCGCCTCCACCGGATAATCATCGTGCCACCACGGATTGCCGGAATCATAGGTGCCGAAGAAAAATTTCATGCCGTATTTTTCCGCCAGATCGAGAAACAGCTGCACCAGGTCGATGGTCGGCTCAAAGCACTGTTTTTCTTTGCGGAGAATTTCACTGGGGAACGTCATCCACCGTTTCCAGCCGCAGCGGATCAGCACCACGGTGTCGATGCCGACGGCTTTCATCGCCTGAAAATCGGCGTCCCACTCTTTAGGGCCCCAGTTCTGATGCGGGATGTCGTGACTGATTTCGTCCAGAAATGTTGCTGTGATTTTCATTTTTATATCCTTTTTGTTATCTTATTTATCTGCACTCAACATCAAGGCAGTAAAACCATCCAGTTTGAACTTCAATGTAATATAATCGCTGTTTTCAGAAATATCCACCGTCATATCACGCTCATTTTCCGGAGAAACGGCTTTAGCTGCGGCATTTTTCAGATTTCCGGCGTTCCAGTTGTCCGCAGCGAAATATTTTTTATCCAGCAGCACGGTGAATTCAGCTGCTTCAAGCTGATTGTTGAATGCCACCAGCCGGAAAGATTTGCTGTTTTTCCATCCGGAAACGATCTTGTGACCGTCGATATTGCTGCGGTTGGGGAACATGACTGCGAAACTGCGGTTGATCATATAAAGACCGTTGACATCACCGGCGACTTTGACCAGCGTCGGCGGTACCGGGGCGGCTTCCTCCATATACCCCGGACTGGCACCGAGAGCAAGGTCGTAAATACTGGCACGCAGCTGACAGAGCCGTGCGGCTTCGATGCGGTCATTTTTCAAATGCGGATACTTCGCCAGGATCACATCCAGATAACGTTTGTTTTCTTTCAAGCCGTTGTCGTTGAGCCACGTTTTTTTGCCGGTGGTATTGGCATCAAACGCCAGCCGGAAAATATTCCAGCGCTCCAGACAGACCAGCGCCCGGGTGTAGGCACGGTTGACTTCAAAATCGTAGACACTTTTGCCGCCGAGGATGCCGTTTTCCAGCATGACCATATCGACATACGCAGCAGTGGGACCGGCGCCCTCATTGGCGACGGCTTTGATCTTATGCCCCTGATCGCGCAAATGGGTATAGGTCGTAGCGATCACTTTG
Source organism: Lentisphaerota bacterium (assembly GCA_015061865.1). GTDB lineage: Bacteria > Verrucomicrobiota > Lentisphaeria > Victivallales > Victivallaceae > UBA1784. Next base: position 26,053 of record SUVU01000007.1, on the reverse strand, counting down.
AATTCATCCAGATCACTGCCCATATCCCAGCCGATGGCACGGGGCTGGAGGAAGTCGATGTAGTTATAGATCTCATTGAGATAAAATTTGCGGAAATCAGGGTTGGCAAAGTTGTGCTGTCCCCACGGAATTGTTTTATAACCGACATCTTTGGCAACGTGATCTTTCAATTTGACCTCGTAACCGCCGCCGTAGAGGTGCAATGCACCGCCGGGAGAGCGTTTGTACCATGAATCCGGGAAAGCTCCCCGGTCACGTTCACGCAAATTCGCCAGCTGGCGCAGATACAGCACCAGTTTGAAGTCCCGCTCTTGCTGGACGCGTGCCACATATTTTTTCAATGCCTCCGCCTCGATTTTACCATTATAGGCGTTACCCTCCGCCCACCATGAACCGGTCACCGGATAGCGTTCCCGGATGGTATCGTGGACGGCATAAAACCAGATATTGGCGCCGTCGGGGGTGCGCTCTTCACGGGATTTCATCAAATAGGTGTGGGCGGCGAATACGCCGGGATAAAAGTGGCGGGGTTCGGGGTATTTCGCCGGAATGAATTTCGCCAACTCTTTATCGGCAGTCTGCAAATGCTCCTGATAAAATCTCCACAGATCCCGGAGCATGTATTTCTCTCTGCTGAAAAGTTTCCAGTTGCTCTCAAAACGGAATTTATCGCCTTTTTTGACCGTTTTCGGATTGCGCTGCAGTGAGGGGATGTAGCCCGCCGGTTTATTGGGGGCAACGGTCACGAAATCATCCACGTTGCGGGAACCGGCAAGCAGATAATTTTTGTCGCTTTCCAGAACGATCAGCGGATATGCGGTGTGCTGATAGGAATCCAGAATACCGGGGTTGAGATCGTTGATGTCGCTGCCGAAACTGAAAATCGTCGCTTTATCCGCAGGCAGATGGCGCACCGGGCGCAATGCTCCGAGCAGGGTCTGCCAATCTTTGACATTGAAACCGTGGCGCACGCCGAGTTTGACCGGGTCGGCATAATCCTGAAGCGCTTCGATGACCACGACTTCCCGGAACATCCCGTCGGCGAAATCATATTTCACGTCGGCTTTGAAACCGGCTGCCGGAGTATTTTTGCCGTCCAAATGGGTCTCCTCGCCGGATTTTTCCACAAACACCACGGTACTGTTGAGCGCACCGGGCTGAATGATCTGACCGTCAATGGTCAAAGAATGGAGCAGACCGCTTTTTTTGCTGATCCCGGCGGTAATGCCCTCCTGTGTCATCACCTCGACCGGCACGTTTTTCACGGCTTGGGGATCAAAAGGCGCCGCCGTTTCCCCGGCGGGACGGAGTTTGATCTCATCGACAAAAACCAGATCGTCAACATCCAGACCGTCAGTGGAAATATAGAGTTCAAATGCGACCGCCTCTTTGTGCGGCACGATGATTTTTTCGTAGTATTTCCAGGTATCATCGGTCAAATTTACCGGAAAACCGGTATAGACGAGCGACCGGTTCGCGCTGTTGATCTGCCGGATGTGGATTTTTACACTTTTGTCCGTGGCATTTTTCAAGCCGCCGGAAGAACTTTTTTTATCACTGCACCGTACCCGGGCAGAGAGAATGTACTCTTTGCCGGGTTCCAGTTTCGGCAGACTCTGGATAAATGAGGAATTTTTGTAACGGAATTTCTGGTCGCCGCAAATTCTCAAACATTGAGATCCGAAACGGGTATCGTTGGAAATTTGATAAAAGCGGTTGTTTTTGCCGGTCTGCGGCGCGCGCCACGGTTCCAGCTGGAAATACTCGAAATTACCGTTGAGGATCAGATTGCCGTTTTCCGGTTTCACTGCCGGGGCTTCCCGCAGAATGATTTCCTCGATCTCCACCTGATCTGCTCCGGTAAAATTGCCGGTATCAACGTAAAGCTGATGCGCCACCGCCTTGTCCGACGGCGTATAGATGTGATGATACGTTTTCCAGCCGGTCAAATTCAAATCCAGCTGCAAGCCGGAATACAGCAGACTGCCGCCGTGGTCACCGATCACCCGGAGTCTGACCGAACAGAATTTTTTACCGTCATTTTTCACTGCGGCTTTGGCTTTGACCGAGAGCAGATACCGTTTGCCGGGGACGAGTTTGACCGGCACATCCTGCACCAGTGTCAAACTCGGATTGTACTTGTTATCAGGATCGCCGACTGAAATCAGTTTGCCGTCTTTGACAAAGTGGATCTGTTTATAACCCTTTTTCGTCGATTTCCACGGCTTCAGCGCGGCATCGGCGAAATCCCCGTTGACCAGCATATTGCCGGCACCATAAGCAGCAAATGCCAGCATGGAGGCAAATGCCCATAAATATTTGGTTTTCATTACCTTTTCTCCTTATTTTACAGGTACTAACACCAGATTATCAAGTTCCAGAATATCTTCATCGGCAAAGTTTTTCCAATCGATGTAGATCTGGTGATCCACTGCATTGGCAGGGGGAGTGTAAATGTAACTGCAGCTCTGCGGAGTGGATTTTTTCAGATCAATGGTAAAACCGTAATACCGGATACTCTGACCGTTGGCACCGATGGCACGGATCATAACGGTCGCCTCTTTGCCGTTGGGGTCGGCGACTTTGGAGAGGGCATCGGCGGCAAGCCGGTAGCGTTTGCCGGGGACGAGTTTGACCGGAACATTCTGGGTGATGGTCAGATTTTTCCGGTATTTGTTGTTGACATCACCGGAAAGCAGCAGTTTGCCGTTTTTGACTTCGTGGATGATTTTGCGTGCTTTTTTGCGGGAAACCCACTCTTTCATGGCAGGATCGTCAAAAGTACTGTTGACGAGCAGATTGGCAGCGGGAATGACTGCCGGAGTGTCGGCTTTGGGTTCATTTTTCACCGCCGGGATGTCAAAGGTGGCAAGAAGTTTGGCTTTGATATTGGCGGTCGTGGCAACGTCTTCCGGCAGGATGCCGTCCAGCGTGATATTGACGATTTTCGGCCCTTTGGCGGTCATGGTGACGTAGGTCAGATGATCCATTTCGCCGTATTCAGGTCCACGCAGAGTTCTGCCGCCGCCATTGGGGTGAGTGCCGCCGGCGGTAGCGAGCATGTAATAATCCCGGTTGTGGCGGCGCACTTTGGTATAACGGTGGAAGTCACCGGAAAAGACCGTGTACGGGCGGTCGGCAAGCGCTTTTTCCACTTTCATAAACGTCCCTTCGTTCCACACCCACGGGGAGTGGACAAAAATCATCGTCCAGCGGACATCCGGATGCTGTTTAATGGTATTGAGCGCCCACTGGCACTGCGTTTCGGTGATGCCGCACTGCGGTGTGCGTTTATCCCGTCCCTCCATCTGATTGAAGCAGATGAACAGCACGTTTTTATAGACAAAACTGTAATAGGTCTGCGCACCGAAATTCTCCACCCACGCCCGGGTACTCAATTCGTTGACATCGGGAAATCCCGCCCGGTCACGGGAAATATCGTGGTTGCCGACGAGGTGAAAAAACGGGGCTTCAGATTTGCCGGTGATACCGACCAGTTCCCGGTACTGCGCCTGCAGATTTTCCAGTTTCAAATCCGCAGGACGGTAGATGCCCTCGATCATATCGCCGACAGAAATAATAAACGCCGGGTGAAATAAATTCGCTTTCTGCAAAGCCCCCGCCCAGATCCCCGGAGCCCGTTCGCCGCCGGTGCGGTCAGGGATGATGATAAAGTTGAAGTCCTGATCATCGTCCTGAAATCTTTCATGTGTCCACGGTTTTTTCTCCGTTTTCACATCGTGAGTGAAATTTCCGGCGGCGATTGCGGAAAACGCCGCTGCCGCTGCCATCAGCATAAAAATCTTTTTCATATTATTCTCCCTTATTTGACCCGGTGAATTGTTCCCAAATACGGTGATGATTTGCGGTAATCGAAATACTGCAAATTTTTCTTTGCCGCAAAATAAGCGTGATAATTGACCACCTCGCTGCCGGCTCTGATATTGGCGATATGCCCGTCGGCGAGCGCATAATTGGCGGCATCATTGTGAATGGCAAACGGGATCCCCTGATAAAACGGCGTACTGCTGGCGCAGTCGATCTGATAATACGCATAACCCTCGTAATTGGCGGCGGCTCCGCAGCCGATGCTGTCGGCATGAGTCACCGCCCTGGAGGGGTTGCGGAATATGGTGTATTTGCCGAATCCGGGGGCAGCAGGTGAGCGTGTCCCGCTTTTCCAGTTGACCAGCCCCTCTTTCTGGTAATCATCCATAAACGTGACTGCCACACCGTAAGTGGAAACGTTGTTGGTTTCCGGCACCGCTGCAGATTTGGGAATGGACGGGCAGCGGCAGACCGCCCAGTATCTTTCCGGCAGAAATCCGGTTTTGGCAAGGTTCTGCGACCAGACATAATGGTTGACCGTGGTATTTTCCCAGACCACCAGGCCGTCAACCGGGAAAAATTCATCGTAAGCATCCGCATACGAACGGTTTGCAGATGCCACATTTTTCAAATTGGCAATACATGACGAACTTTTGCCCCGTTCCCGGGCGCTTTGCAGTGTCGGCAGCAGAATCGCCGCCAGTATGGCAATAATAGCGATCACAACAAGCAGTTCGATAAGGGTAAAATTTTTCCGGAAACTTTTCATTATCATCCCTCCTGACCGATATTCCATGCTGATATTTGCACCGGAGCGTTGCCGATTTCTCCGGTAAATCCGATTTCCCGGCGTTCGCCCGGAGCCAGTGAAATATAGTTATCCTCCAGACGGTAACTTTTATCTGCGGCACCGGCAAAGGCGATTTTCACATTGAGCGCCGGAATATTTCCGGTGTTGGTCAATACGATTTTGCCGTTATTCACGGCGGCAGTGACCTGCGCCGGCGGCAGGGCAAAAGCCTGTTTATGATCCGGCACGCCGTAAATGCGGCATCCGGCACTTTCGCCATTGAGAGTGAAAAATACGATCACGATGCCTTGCGGCAATTTTTCATTGATTTCACCGAGCTGGACGGTGCCGGTTTTCCAAGTGCCGGAAACTTCGCGGGTAAACAGCACTTCACCATTACCGCTGACCGCTTTCAATGCGGCAGTTCCGGAAAATTCACGGTCACAGGTGATGAACCACTGCGCCTGCAATGCGCCACCGGCACATTGCCAGGAGTCATCCTGCAATGAGAGCAATACCGGGGCATTGGCACGTTTCATCGCATACAGCGCCATTTTCGGCACGCCGTAATAGTCCACCACGCTCCAGCTGCAAGTCGGCCACGGCTCATTGTACTGCCAGAAAAAACATCCGCTGGCACGGGGGAACAGCCGCCGGTAGTGTTCCATCATGTAGCCCGCCGCATCCGCCTGGGCAAACATGGATGCCTGACAGAATTTCTCCATCCCGTCAAATTCAAACCCGTCCAGCGGCTTGGCAAGATCGTAAACATTGACCCGGTTGTAGAAGTGATATTCCAATGCGGGGCCCTGCATCGCCTGCAATTCTTTTGCCGGAATGAAGCGGCAGAGCGAAGAATATTCCGGCAGGGCATTGCAGCCGACTTCACTGGCAAGCTGCCGGAAGTGGGTGTTATAAAATGCGTGCGGCATATAATTCCACGGGCCGTGGTTGCGTTCGCCGGGGCGGGAGAGATCCGGTGAGGAGACATGGAACGGCAGTTCCGGCACCATTTCGGCGCAGACTGCCTGATAATTTTTCAGCATCGGACTGTCAGGAATTTCACCGTAATACTGCATCTCGTTGCCGCCGCACATCAACGTTAAAGCCGGATGGTTGCGCAAACGTTTGACAATGGCACGGCTTTCACGGTCTTTGAATGCGAGAAATTCCTCATCTTTGGGAGCGTTGCTGCACGCATGCATAAACTCCTGCCAGACCATGATCCCGTGACGGTCGCAAGCGGCATAAAACGCCTCTTTTTCGATCACACCGCCGCCCCAGATGCGGAACATATTGTAACCGGCAAATTTCGCCAGCTCCACCAGATGGTCGTAATCCGCCGCACTGCTGCGGGAGTTGAGCAGATCCTGCGGCACATAATTTGCCCCCCGGACGAACACCGGTTTGCCGTTGATGTTGAAAGTCAGGTCATACGCTCCGGCGGGCGAATCGACATTGCGGCTCATCGTCACCGTCCGCAGTCCGATCTGCGCCGCCGTAACCACGCCGTCAAGGGTGATTTTCAACGTATAAAGCGCCGGGAATCCGGTGCCGTTAGGCTCCCAGAGCCGGTAATTTTCCGGCAGGGGCATGGCGATTTTGACCTCGTTTGCTCCGGGAGTGACCGCAAAAGAGTGTTTCGCAGTGCTGCTGCTGCCCTCAAAATTGAACGGGGTCAATTCCAGTTCGACTGCAGCATTGCCCCCGAAGCGGGAATCCAGCGCCAGTTCGACCGCACCGTTTTCACCGTCAAAACACCAGTGCCAGTCGGTCAGCAGCGTTTCCGCATAGCAGGAGAGCGTCACACTGTCCCAGATCCCAGTGGGGACGATCCCGCGCGACCAGTCCCAGCCGAAACCGATCTGCGTCCGGTGATATTTGGCGAAATCCGCCGGATCGTGATCCTGATGATTGGGCGTCCCCTGCGGCGCAGGCAGAAACACCAGAGCCAACAGGTTTTCTTCTCCGAATTTCACAAAATCGGTAATATCGCAGCTGTACGGCACAAACATCCCTTTATGACTGCCGATCCAGATGCCGTTGACAAAGATAACGACCTCGTAATCCAGACCTTTGAAATCGATCCGCACCCGGTTGCCCTGCCACGAAGCGGGGACTTCAAAACTTTTGCGGAACGCCCACGAATATTTTTCCGCCCAGCCGGAGTGTTCCAGATTGCGGGCGTAGAACGGATCGTCGATCAAACCGTTTTCCAGCAGAAATGTCCGGTCACAGCCGGGAACAGTTCCATTGATCGCCCCGGGGGCGGCACCGCCGGTGATAAAACCGTTGCGCTGGGCACAGCTGCGCAGCATATTGTGCAAGTTGCGCGAGCGGCTGCTCCACGCCATATATTGCGCTTCAGACAGAAAATAATCTGCCTCCCAACCGGCACCGTCAAGTGAAATTTGCCACTGCATATTTTTATTCTCCTGTCATAATGATTTGATATCGCCCAAACTTTCCCGGCAAACCAGTTTTCCGGGGAAAGCAATATGTTCCACTTTGCCGCCGTCAAGCATCTGCATCAAAATCCGGGCGGCGGCAGAGCCCTGTTCCCGTTTCGGCTGGTTGATCGAACTCAACTGCGGCACCGTCAGCCGGCACAACATACTGTCGTCCACCCCCAATACCGCCAGATCCTGCGGCACCCGTCTGCCGAGTTTGACTGCCGCCTGGATCGCCGCCGCCCCCAGCACGTCACTGTCGGCAAAAACCGCACTTATTTCCGGATGTGCCGTCAGCAGTTTCACGGCAGCATCAACGCCGACGTCAAAGTAATTTTTGCACTCCAATCTGAAACAATTGCACTGCTGCTGACGGTACAGATTCAAATAATCCTGAAATCCGCCGCAGTTGCCGTAATCATTGCATAAATACCCGATATTGCAGTGACCGCGCGCCACCAGCGCCGCTGCGGCGATCGAACCGATCTCGTGACGGTCGCTCATCACGCTGCTGCAATGCGGCAAATCGGGCGCACAACCGACCGTAACCGCCGGAAAATCCGGGAATTGCCCCAAATATTTTTCACAAACCCGATGATTTGTCGAAATCAAAATCACTCCATCCACCCGACGGCGGCGAAAAACTTCCAGCCGCTCACGCAATTCTTCATGGTTGCGGTGAGCCCCAAGCAGCATACTGTAACTGGTATGCAGAAATTCACTCTCTATACCGCTCAAAATTTCCGGCACGAAAGAACTGCTGATATTGTATACCGACACCCCGATCAGAAAACTGCGCTGCATCCGCAGCCCGCGGGCATTGCGGTTCGGCTCATATCCCAGCGACTTTGCCACCGCCAGAATTTTCGCTTTGGTCTGCTCTGAAGCCATTATGCGTCCCTTTTTGCCGTTCAGCACCACAGACACCAGAGCAATGGAAACTCCGGCTTCCGCACTTATCTCTTTCAACGTCGGATAAGATGACCTCATTTTTCAACTCTCTGCATAAAACGTTTAATTGAATTTACTATAAATTTACGGCACAACCGCCGAAATGTCAATACTTCATTAAAACATTTTATAATTTTTATGCGGCTCCCGACTGCAGGCGGGGAAAGTGGCGGCACACCTTAATCAAGAGCGAATTCCTGCTTACCCGGCTGCACGGCATAAGTTTTGTGGTGGAGCTGCAGGGTAAAAGCTGAATCGCTTTCCACGGTGGCGACATGGCGTTCCGGGTCGGCGATCAGGGAAACTTTTGCTTCGCCGAGCATCAGATTTCTGATACCGTTGCGTTTGCCGGAGCGCGGTTCCCAGCGGATAGTTTTGGTCAGGGCGTTGACGTCCCGGACGCAGAGCAGGTTTTCGATGAACAGCGAAATCGGTCCCAGAGCCGTCCAGCCGCAGAAATCCGGACGGGAGAACTTCCCGGATTTGTTGGTCGAGGGCATATTGTCGATGGGGTTGTAGCACTCCCAGTAGGTAGGCGGTGCAAAATCGCAGTAGGTACGCAGGATTTTGGTTACCATCTGTTCCGAAATAAAGTCAGCGAGGGCAGGATAACCGTTTTTCTCCAGAGCTTTGACGCTCATGTAGACCACCGGCATCCAGACCCCGCCGCGCCAGTAGCCGCCGCGCTCGTCAAATGCCGGATCATCCGCCGCCACGCTGGCGACCGGACCGCAGCCGAGTTTGTCGGGGTCGGCGTAAACTTCCGCCAGCGCCGCCGCCTGTTCGGGGGAACACATTTCTGCCAACAGCGGCCATGCCGAAGCCGGGGTGAGAACTTTGCAAAAGCCGAGATTTTCGTCGATATAGCGGTCAAAATACATCTGATCGGCCTCTGACCAGAAGCGGGAGTTGACCAGAGCTTTGACCTCCTCATATTTTTTCTGCCAGGTGGCGGCAAGTCCGGTTTCGCCGATGACTTCCGCCAGCCGGGAGATGTAGAGTGCGCTCAAACCCTGCTGGGCGGCGAGATCGACCCAGTAGATCGACTGGTAATCATCTCTGCCGCGCGGGGTGTTGTCCATGCCGCTGGGGCAGCCCGCCCAGCGGTAGCCTTTGCCGGGGACGTATTGGGCTTTGACGGCACTCTGACCGTAGTCAAGCGGCTGGTCGGGGATCAGGGAGTTGATAAAGTCGAAATGTTTCTGCAAATATTGTTTTTCCAGCAGGATATGGCGGATGCGTTCCAGATTGCCGGTATGTTTGAGATACTCCATTTCCGTCCATGCGAACAGCGGCGGATTGTCGGGGTGGTGGACTTTCAGCACCATGCTTTCGCCGTCGTGGATGACCCGGTAAAAGTTATCCAGACTCTGGATGCCGGGGAAATGTTTAGCGGCGTAACGGCAGAACATCACCATAAAACAGGTATCCCAGATCCAGATGCGGTTGATCCGGATGCCTTCATTCATGTAAGTTTCCACCGGAGCGCCTTTGCAGGTGAAAATATGGGTGTAAGCTGATTGCCATGCGCCGTAGTATAATTCGATCAGATCGGGGTTGGCATCGTATACCGGTTCCGGCACGATCGACCGGTCCATAATGCCTTCTTGAGCGATGAATTGCGGGGTGTCTTCGTCCATGATATTTTCCTTTCAAAAAAGTGAACAGATGAAATATACACTCCGCAGTGGTAAAATCAAGTTTGTATCGCCGCCGAAACGGTGCTATATTAATAAATATTTATGTTTAATACAGACGTGGAGAGTTTATTGTGCGTTATAATCCGAAAAAACACCGCCTGCCGATCTGTCCTGCGGCTGGTATTCTGCCGGTGGACAAACCGGCGACCTGGACCAGTTTCGACGTGGTAAATTTTGTCCGTGCCCGCTTCAATGTCCCCAAAGTCGGTCATTGCGGCACGCTTGATCCGATGGCGACGGGATTGCTGTTGCTGGTATTGGGAAAATTCACCACTTTAAGCGGGCGTTTAAGCGGCGAGGATAAAGCGTATAACGGTACTTTGATGCTGGGCGTGGAAACAGATTCCGGCGATCTGGACGGCAAAGTTATCAACCGTTCGGCGGATTTGCCGGATGAAGCGCAGGTACGGGAAGTTTTTGCCGGATTCATCGGTAAAAGTCAGCAGCTGCCCCCGATGTATTCGGCGGTGAAAGTCGGCGGCAAAAAACTCTACGAGCTTGCCAGAGAGGGTCAGGAGATCGAGCGTGAACCCCGGGATATTGAGATCACCAGATTGAATATCACCCGCTTGGAATTGCCGGAAGTGGATTTTGAAATGGATTGCTCCAAAGGCACTTACGTCCGCACTTTGTGTACCGACATCGGTGCGGAACTGGGTTGCGGCGGCATTTTAAGCGACTTGCGGCGCACCCGCTGCGGCAGATTTACGCTGGATGGGGCGGTGACACTGGATGAGTTGAAAAACATGGATCAGGAGCAGTTTACCGCAATGATGGCGGCGCGGCTGGTCAAAGATTTGAAAGATTTCGGATTATGAAAGCAGAAAATATCACCATTGAAAACATCGAAAACGCTCTCGCTGCGGCCGGAGACAAATTCACCGCCGCCGGAGTGGTCAAAGCGCTTATCGACGGCAAATCCGAGCCGCTCCGCCGCCGGGTGGAACGGGCGATCGCCGGGGATGACAAATATTTTTATGATGACAAATGGTCATGCTGTACCCGCAAAGGTTTTTTCAAAGACCGGAAATTTCTGATCACTCCGGATGAGTGGGAGATCGCCCAGGGGGTGCTGTTTCCGGGACATCGTTTCGTGCCTTATGTTTCCGGGGAGATTTTTCCCTCCGGCGTGCAGTTCGGCACCATGAAAACGAAAAAAATCATTTCGCCTCTGGGGACGGTGTTTCATTACCATATCCTGCTGGGTTCGGAGCAGATTTTTGACTTTATGGTGGCGGATGATCCTGCCAATGAGATATTGCAGCACAGTGCCGGCAGAACGGATTCGATCACGTTGACGGTCTTTGACATGGCGGATTTTTACCGGGAACACGATTTTGCTTTCGGTGATGCGCTGCTCTGCACGGTAAAAGATTACGAAAACGGGATCGTGGATCTCCAATATCTTCCCGGTGCCGAACGCACTGAAACTGATCGGGAAAAATTCATCGCCGCATTGGATGAAAGTGCGCAAACGATCTGGGACAAGTTTCAGGATTACCCCGACATTCCGGAACAATTGGCGTGGATAATTTATTTTGCCAAATGCGGCAGCATGCCCGGAGCTTCTCTGGATGAGTTTCTCGCCGGATCGGAAAAAGTCCAGCTGCGGCCGGAGGGCGATCATGCGGTGTTGACCGTTGCCAATGAAGATGATGGATTTCACCATCACGACCATGATTGCGATTGCGGCTGCGGTCACGACCACGGACATGATACGGTATTGCCGGATGGTTTGTCGCTTTCACCGGAAGCGGTGGATGATCCGTACAAACTGCTTGCTGAAGCGGGATTCCCGCTGTCGGCGGTGGAGCTGGACGGATTTATGCTGGATGCGATCTACGGGCGGGAAAGCGATTTTGCCGGGGTCAGTCAGCGGATTTTCGGTCATGCCGAATTTGACTTTGAGGATGAATTGAAACAGGCGGTGCTGCTCAATTTTCTGGAGGAACGCTTTGAGATCCTGCAGGAAAATTACAACCGTGCCGACGATGAGATCAAAGCCGAATTGCGTTCTCAGATCATGGAAGCGGTTTCGCACCGGCTGGATTATCTGGCCGCCCTCGGCGCTCTGGAGCGTGATCCCGGTGAAAGCGAGCAGGAAACGATGCGGCAGCTGGCGGATATCGCCGCCAAACTCGGTGAAGCGCTCCGCCTTATCAACAACCCCGGTTTCACTCCAGATCAGATCGAACTTGACCGGCTGGGCGAATTGATCGACGATCAAATCTCCCGGCAGGAGGATATTCTGGGAACTGTGGATGCCAATCAATAACCAAGGAGATATAACAATGAAACTTTTAGCCAGTGGAAATGAGGCTGTCGCATTGGCAGCAAAAGATTGCGGGGTGTCGCTGGGATGCGGCTACCCGGGAACTCCGTCATCGGAGATCCTCGATGAATTCTGCAAAGCCGGCGGCAGCGCCGAATGGGCGCCCAATGAAAAATGCGCCCTTGAAGTCGCCATCGGGGCGGCATATACCGGTGTACGCGCTCTGGCGACGATGAAACACGTCGGTTTGAATGTCGCCGCCGATCCGTTTTTCACCATCGCTTACAGCGGCACTCCCGGCGGTCTGGTGGTCATCAGCGCCGACGATCCGGGCATGGCATCCAGCCAGAATGAACAGGACAACCGCCGTTATGCCGTTGCTGCCGGGGTGCCGATGTTTGAGCCGTCGGATTCGCAGGAGTGCTACGATATGCTCTGTGCGGCGTTTGAATTATCCGACAAGTTCCGTTCTCCGGTGCTGTTCCGCATGACCACCCGGGTCTGCCATTCCCAGTGCATCATCGAACGGCGTTATGCTGATTCGCCGCGGGCGGAAAATCCGGCTTCATTTACCAAAGACCCCAAATCCAACGTGATGGTTCCGGCGTTTGCCAAACTGGCGCACCGCCGGTTGCGCTCAGATCTGCACACGATGGCGGATTTCAACGCCAAAGGCGATTTTATTGTGGAAAAATCCGGTTCTGCGGAACTGGGCATCATCACCAGCGGTATCAGTTACCAGCATGTGCTGGATGCCGCCCCGGATGCTTCAGTGCTGAAACTGGGCATGACCTACCCGCTGCCGGAACCGCGGATCCGGGATTTCGCCGCCAAAGTCAAACGCTGTCTGGTCATTGAAGAGGGCGATCCGGTACTTTTTGAGCAGATCATGGCAATGGGTATCGCCGTGGAAAACAAACTTGAGGAGTTCCGTTTCGGTGAATTGAATGTCGCCCGGGTACGCAAACTTATCGCCAGGGATGCCACTCCCGAAGCCCCCGGCGCTCCGGGTAAACCGCCCCAGCTCTGTCTGGGCTGCCCCCACCGCAAAACGTTTGAAGTTTTGCGGGATACCGGCTGTATCGTTTCCGGTGACATCGGCTGTTACACGCTGGGCGTGATGCCGCCGTTTTCGGCGATCGACAGTTGTGTCTGCATGGGTGCCAGCGTGACCGTCGGTCTGGGCATGCGCCACACCCTGCCGGAATCCGAGGCGCGCAAAGTCGTCAGCGTGATCGGCGACAGTACTTTCCTGCATACCGGTATCAACGGCATTGTGGAAATGGTCTACAACCGGCCGGAAACCGGTCATGTGGTGATTATTCTGGATAACCGCATCACGGCGATGACCGGCTGTCAGGAAAACCCCGCCACCGGGCGCAAACTTGACCACAAAACTCCGGCATTCGCAGTTTCTCTGGAAAACATCGTGCGCGGGATCGGGGTGGACAACTGCGACGTGATCGACACCACCGCCGAACCGGAAAAATTCGCCGAGATTTTGAAAATGCGTCTGGCATCCAATGATTGCAGTGTGATTATCGCCCGCCGTCCCTGTATTCTGGCGATGGCTAAAATGGCAAAAATGGGGAAAAATTGAAAATGAGTCAGGTTACTAATATTGTTGCCGCCGGTCTGGGCGGTCAGGGTGTGCTGAAAATTACCGATATTCTGGCGGATGTGCTGTTCCGTGCCGGATTTGATGTAAAAAAAAGTGAAGTCCACGGCATGAGCCAGCGGGGCGGATCAGTTTCCAGCGAAGTGCGTTTCGGGGCAAAAGTCAACAGCCCGATGATCCCGGCAGGTGAAGGGGATATTCTGGTGGTGCTGGATATGACCCAGCTGGAAGTCGCCCGCCCGGTGCTGAAAAATGACGGTATTGTTATCACTCCGGAAAATGTGCCGACGGACAAATTATCTTCGCCCAAAGCCCTCAACGTGATGCTGCTGGGCGCATTGTCTGCGAAATTGCCGCAGCTGGAGGAAAAACTTTTCTTTGAAGCCATGGAACGGGCCTTCCCCGAAAAACTCCACGCCGCCAACAAAGAAATGTTCCTGCTGGGCAGAAATTGCTGAACAGCCCCCAAATCCATCCCCCCGACGGTTCATCTGCCGTCAGGGGGGATTTTTTATATTGCTTCAGCGTAAAAAACGGGACTGCCGCATCCGCAGCAGTCCCTGATTTGTACTTCAAAGTGAAGTTATCACTTCGCAGCCGGAGCAGCCGGCTCGATCAGATTTTTGTATTTGGCGGCGGCTTTCAAACCGTCGATGTATTTCATAAATGCTTCGCCTTTGGCTTGCTCGGTGAGCCGGGCAACAAGAGCGTTTTTGATTTCGGCGAAAGGCAGTTTGGTCTCTTTCTGCAACGCATTGCGGCGGATGATGTGATAACCGAACTGAGTCTCCACGACACCGGAAATTTCGCCGTCTTTGAGTTTCAGCAATGCCGCTTCAAACTCCGGCACCATCTGACCTTTCTGAAATGCGCCCAGATCGCCGCCGCGCTGACCGGACGGACAGCCGCTTTCCGCTTTGGCTTTGGCTTCAAACAACGCCGGATTCTGTTTGAGTTCAGCGAGAATGGCGTTGATTTTTTTCAATGCGGCTTCTTTAGTGGCGGCATCGGCTTTCTGATCGACCATCACGAGGATGTGGGAAGCCCGCAGAGCATCAGCCGGATCGCCGGGTTTCACGAACATTTGCGGATTGGCGTTGTAATATTTCAGCGCATCGGCTTCGGTGACTTTGATATCTTTGCCAAAAGTTTTGTCCGCAAGTTCCTGCAATGCGACACTCATCTGGAAACCGGGATTTTTCGCCTGTTCATTGATGAACTGATCCAGCGTCATTTTCTGTGCGGCGATCATCTGGGTAAGCATATCCAGCTGTTCTTTATTCATGCCTTTGATCTGTTTTTCGATCATCGCTTTGGCAGCGGCTTCGGAGGGGGCAAGACCGTGTTTTTTCAAACTGTCGGTCACCAGGATCTCCTCAACCATGCCGTCCACGATTTTCGGAGCGATATTGGCAAACACTTCCGGAGTGATCCCGGCGGGAGCTTTGCCGTCGGGCATCTGACTGGCAAGTTTTTTCAACAGTTCCGCTTTGGTAAAGACTTTACCGTTATATTCCGCCAGTTTTTCCGGCAGTTTTGCCACCAGGTCAGTCAGCGGCAGAGCCACCGGAGCCGGAGCGACTGCGGGTGCGGCAGCCGGAGCAGCTGCGGGTGCCGGTTTGGCATCAGCACCGCAGAGCTGGGCAAACATTGCGGCAGAGACAACTCCGCCCAGAAGCCATTTCGTCTGTTTCATGATCAATATTCCTTTCTTTTGTTGATCTGTTGCGTGCTCTCCTCTTCACGCGAAACAACAATTCGACATTTTATAAAGATAAACCATAAACGGCAAATTTCAAGTTCCATGTTCATTATCAACAATTATTTTTACAAAAAAAACCGTATTTTGACGGCATCATCATCTCATTTGGAGCCGTTTTTCGCACCGGCTTGCAATAAATTCTATACTTTATGGCAAAAATTGCATTGCAAAAAAACATCAGTTGCAGTATATTTCATAGCGGTATCGTATAACCGCAACCAACAAACATAAAGGGTAATTATCATGGATGTCATCATCTGCAAAACTTCCGCCGATGCGGAAAAACTCGCCGCCCGGATGATCGCCGATGCGATCAACGCCAAACCGGAATTCAAACTCGGTCTTGCCACCGGCGCAACCATGGAAAACGTCTACGCCGAATTGTCCAAACTCAACAAAGAGGGCAAAGTCGACTTCTCCCAGGTGCGTTCCTGGAACCTCGATGAGTACGCCGGTCTCGCTCCGGAACACGACCAGAGCTACCGCTACTACATGAACAAACACCTGTTCAACAACGTCAACATCGACATCCGCAACACCCATCTGCCCGATGGTCTTGCCGCTGATGAAGAAGCCGAAGCCGCCCGTTACGATGACTCCATTGATGAAGCCGGCGGCATCGACCTCTGGCTGGTCGGCATCGGCAAATCCGGTCACGTCGGATTCAACGATCCCGGCACCAGCTTCTCCAGCCGTACCCATGTGGCGTATCTGAACAACACCACCTACGAACAGAACAAAATCTACTTCAATCCGCCGGAATCCATGCCCCGCCGTGCGTACACCGCCGGTGTCGGTACGGTTCTGGATGCCAAAAAAGTTCTCCAGCTCATCACCGGTGAACGCAAAGCCGCCATCGCCGCCGCCGCTATCGAGGGCCCGATGACCGCCATGATCAGCTCCACCGCTTTGCAGCTGCACCCGGATACGGTCATCATCCTCGATGAAGCCGCCGCTGCGGATCTGAAACTCAAAGATTTCTACAAAGAAGTTTTTGAAAACGATCCGAAATGGGAAGCCTACCGGTAAGAGGTCAACTCATGGCAGAGATCAAAGTCACCAGTTCGATCATCCCGGAACTCGATCCGGGATTCGTCCCGGCGGCGCTGTGGAACCGGGAGTTCCGCCGCCTTGCCGCCAATGATGCCAATGCCATTGATGCGGCGATCACGCTGGAACGCTCCAACGGGGCAGTCTCCCGCTTTGACACCAAACTGCTGGCCGATACGGAAGAAAACCTCAAATTGAACTTCCGTTACGTCGAGCGTATCGTCAAATTCATGCTCTGGGCATACGGCGGCAAATCCGTCACCATCGCCGGAGCGCCGCTGGTCGCAGCGAAACTGGCTGAAGTCTACTCCGAAAACGGCGAACGTGCCTTTGACTATCAGGTCATGGGCGAACGCATCTACGGCAGCAAATTTGAAGTCCGCAGCGTGCCTTACGCCGAAGCCGCACCGGAAAAGAAAATTTCCGTCAAACTCGGCGGCAATTTCTCCGGCTGCCGGATCGGATTCGACCTCGGCGGTTCCGACCGTAAATGCGCCGCCGTCATCGACGGCAAAGCAGTCCACAGCGAAGAGGTCGTCTGGGATCCCTATTTCCAGAAAGATGTCAACTATCACCGTGAAGGCATCCTCGATTCCCTCCGCCGTGCCGCCGCCAAAATGCCGCGCATCGACGCCATCGGCGGTTCTGCGGCGGGCGTTTATGTGGAAAATCAGCCCCGGATCGCCTCGCTGTTCCGCGGTATTCCCGAAGCCGATTTCAAAACCAAAGTCCAGCCGATCTTTCTGGAGATCGCCAAAGAGTTCCCCGGCGTGCCTTTCGTCGTCCTCAATGACGGTGAAGTCACCGCACTTGCCGGTGCCATCAGTCTGGAGCGCAATGCCCTTATCGGTCTGGCAATGGGTACCAGTGAAGCCGTCGGCTACGTCACTCCGGACGGCTCGCTGACCGATTACCTCAACGAACTGGCTTTCGCCCCGGTGGACTACCGTGAAGACGATCCGCCCTGCGACGAGTGGAGCGGTGATGCCGGGGTCGGTGCGATGTACCTCTCCCAGCAGGCAGTCGGCAGACTGGTCAAACCGGCAGGATTCGACATCCCCGCCGGCACTCCGTTGCCGGAAGTGCTGAAAATCGTCCAGAAAGCCCGTGCCGAAAACGATCCGCGTGCCTCCAAAATCTACCGTTCCGTCGGTGTTTACCTCGGCTACGCGATCGCCCACTACGCTGACTTCTACGATCTGTCCAATCTGCTGTTGCTCGGCCGTGTTTCCAGCGGCGAAGGCGGCACGGAGATCATCGAAGAAGCGGCAAAAGTTTTGAAAACCGACTTCCCGGAACTCAATGTGGAGATCCACATCCCGGATGAGACTTTCAAACGCCACGGTCAGGCGGTCATCGCCGCTTCACTGTGACCGGCAATCCGATCTGCGCCCTGATGCGGAGAACCGCATCAGGGCTTTTTTAATGCCTTGCCGCGGCTTGACGGCGGGGGGGAGCATCCGGCTTTGCGTAACAGCTCCGGAATTACCGGTATTCCAGGTTCAGGTCAATAACACATTTGTGCTTTTTATTGTTTCAGCGGGGTTGACTTGCGGGCGTTGGTGATGTATACTAATAGCAGAATGATGATTTTACGCAAAAACTTTAACAAAAAGGTGCTTATATGTCTCCTGATGCTTCGCTTGAAATCCAATGGTTTGCCTATGCGCTGGCAGACAACGGTCTGATGACCGATGATGACGCCACGCAGTTGTGGATGTCGCTGAACCAGACTCCGGATCTGGCTGAATTCGCTGAAGCGGTGATAGATACGCTTGCCGGGTCGATGTCGCTGGAGGAGCAGGATCAGTTTGTCGAACAGATCCAGCAGCTTGTCGATTATGCCTGCACGCAGGCGCAGATATCCTCGATCAACAGTTATGAAGACCTCCCCGGTTTCAGCGATTTGGCGACAGTTTCTGATGAAGAGGTCAGACAGCGGATGATCATGCTGCTTTCCGGTTTGCGGCGTTTGGGGTGCAGTGACCTGCATATTTCTGCCGGTTCCCCGCCGTTTGTGCGCCGTTTGCGCAACGTGGAACGCATTGACTCCTATGTTCTCACCGCCCAAGATGCCGAAAGACTCAATTTCGCATTGCTCCCGGAAGATCGGCGCACCCAGCTGCGTGAACAGCAGGATCTCAATCTGGCACTGGAGATCGGCAACGACCGTTTCCGGGTCTGTCTGATGGAGCAGAAAAGCGGTTACTCCGGCAGTTACCGGCTGATCGCCGACCACGTCAGCCAGCTGGAGGAACTCGGTTTCCTGCCCAAAGATGTCGTCTATATCAAACGTCTGCTCGACTACCACAACGGTCTGGTGCTGGTCACCGGTCCCATCGGTTCGGGTAAATCCACCACGCTGGCGGCGATGATAAATATTATCAATGACAAACGCACCGACCACATTATTTCCGTGGAAGACCCCATCGAAATCATGCAGCTGTCCAAAAACTGTCAGGTCTCCCAGCGTGAGATCGGCAAACACACCGCCAGTTACCGCACCGCTTTGAAAGCGGCATTGCGTGAAGACCCCGATATTATCGTCATCGGTGAAATGCACGACCTCGAAACGATCGAAAACGCCATCACCGCTTCTGAAACCGGTCACCTTGTCATCGGCACGCTGCACACCGGCAACGCCTCCAATACCCTGAACCGTCTGCTGGATGTGTTTCCGCCCTCCCAGCAGCCGCAGATCCGGGCGATGACTGCCGGCAGTATGCGCGGCGTGATCTGCCAGAAGCTGGTCGCAGACGGATTCGGCGGTCTGACCTTGATTTACGAAATCATGCTCAACAGCATGGCGGTCGCCAATATCATCAGTGAAGGCAAAACTTTCCGGTTGGAATCCACAATGGTCACATCCAACAAAAACGGAATGTGTACGTTTGACCAGTGCCTGCTGGAGAAATTCTCCCTCGGTTTGATCACCAGAGATGCGGCACTGGCAGAAATGCACGACCCGACCATCATCGCCCAGCTCAATTCGCTCTGGGCTCAACGTGAAGCTAAAAAGAAATAAGGATACCCGATCATGGAAAACGAACCTGTCATCAATGGTTATCTGCGGCAAATGCTCGCCAATGGCGGCTCCGACCTGCACCTCTCGATAAATTTCCCGCCCAAAGCCCGCTTCCACGGCAATATCAAGCCGCTGGATGACACCATTCTCACCCCGGAATACATGGCGGCGCTGATGCAGGAGATCTGCCTGCCTGCCAAACGCTGGGACCAGTTTCTGCAAACCCACGACCTGGACTTCGCCCACGAGATCCCCGGTCTGGCACGTTTCCGCTGCAACTTTTTCTACAATTATCACGGCATGGCGTGCGTACTGCGCCAGATCCCCAGCACCATTCTCACGCTGGATCAGCTCGGTCTGCCCCAGGTGTTGAAAGAAATCTGCGGCTATAAATCCGGTCTGGTGCTGGTCACCGGCCCTACCGGTTCGGGTAAATCCACCACGCTGGCGGCGATGATCAACCATATCAACGAAAACACCAGCAAGCACATCATCACTATCGAAGACCCGATCGAGTTCGTCCACCAGAACAAACTCTCCACCATCGTCCACCGGGAGGTCGGCATCCACAGTCCCTCGTTTCCGCAGGCACTGCGCAGTGCGATGCGTTCCGACCCGGATATCGTGCTGATCGGTGAAATGCGTGACAACGAAACCATGCGGCTGGGTTTGACCTGTGCTTCCATGGGGATGCTGGTGTTTGCCACTTTGCACACCAACAACGCTCCGCAGACGGTCGACCGTATCATCGACGCATTTCCGGCGGATGAGCAGGCGCAGATCCGCACCATGCTCGCTGAATGTTTGCAGGGGATCGTTTCCCAGCTGCTGTGCCGCACGGTTTCCGGCGGCAGGGTCGCGGTTCACGAAGTTCTCCTCTGGGCGGACGGTCTGCCCAACACGATCCGTGAAGGACAGATCTCCAACATCCGCACCATCATTGATGCCGGTACGGGCCGGGGCATGCAGGCGATGGACAATTCGATCCAGGAACAGCTGGACAACGGCAATATCACCGCCGAGGAAGCGTACATGAAAGCCAGTGACAAAGCCCGCTTCCTGCCGCTGATGGAGGCCGAGGAAAAGAAACGCATGGCTGCCAACCGCTGATTTTGCCATGAACACCGGCAAATCAGCAATCTTACGGCAGAAAATACGCTCCGGGGTGAAAAAATTTCTCATCCCGGAGTGGAATCTCCGCACGGCAGTCAAACTGGCGGTATTGCTGGTGGTTTCAACGGTATTTTTCACGGTTTTCCGGCCGTGTATCATCAACGGCGAGAGTATGCTGCCGACTTACCGCAACCGGAAACTGGTCTTCTGCAACACGCTGCGCTACCTGAAAAATCCGCCGCAGCGCGGGGACGTGGTCGTTATCAAATACGTCGGCAGCAAATATCTGCTGAAACGTCTGGTGGCGCTGGAGGGGGACACCGTGGGATTTACCGATGGCAGGCTGATCGTCAACGGTGAAACCGTCGATGAGCCTTACGTCCGCTGCCGGGGCAGCTGGAACCTCGAACCGGTCACCGTCGCCCCGGGCAAATGTTTCGTCGTCGGCGACAACCGGGGGCAACCGGCGTATGAACACCTTTTCGGTGAAGTTGACCTTTCCAGAATTATCGGAGGATTGCTCTTTTGAACCGCAAATTTCTCATCATTTCAGGGATCATCCTGCTGCTGGCGGCGGCCGCCGGGATTTTTTACTGGTGCAGTGACCGCCGCAAATTGAATGTCATGCTCGACGATGCGGAGCATCTGGTTTCCAAACGTCCGGCAGCTGCACCGCACGACGGAGTTTTGAAATACGCCGCCGTGGACAGGATTTTTGCCGAAACACTGACGGTCAGCTGTGACGCCCCTGCCCTGAATATGAGTTTGACCAACGCTGAATTACGCACCTGGCTGGTTGCCATGCACCGCCACATCCGGAGTTTGAGCATAAAGTCAGGCGACCGGGAGTTTCACATTTCCCAAGATCGTGCCGGATTCAGTTTCAATGCCGAAATTTCCGGGGAGAGCAGCCGCCACGGCAGCAGCCGTGAAGTGAAAGAGATTTCCGGCAGGGCAGTCAAAAAAGAGAACCGCTGGCTAATCTCGGAATTACACATCAAATCTGTGGTAAAACCGCACTATTGATTTGCATTTGACCGTTTGCAGTGGCATATTAAGTAAGTTTCATCTATAATTATTTCATCTAATCAAAGGATGCTTCCGGATATGAAGTGGAAATTACTGTGGATTTTGCTGGCGGCGGTGCTGATGGCAGGAGTTTTCGGGTGCAAAAAAGAGGACGTTCCAAGCAAACGGAAAACTTTCACCGTCGGATTTGATGCCAATTTCAAACCCTACGGCTACATGGAAAACGGCAAATATACCGGATTCGACCTCGACCTTGCCGCTGAAGTCGCCCGGCGCAATAATTGGGAACTCGTCCTCAAACCGATCAACTGGGATGCCAAAGATGCCGAACTGCAAAGCGGTCTGATCGACTGCATCTGGAACGGCTTTACCATCAACGGCAGGGAAGATAAATACACCTGGAGCGCCCCGTATGTGGACAATTCGCAGGTCGTGCTGGTCAAAAAAGATTCTGACATCCGGAAATTTGCCGACCTTGCCGGCAAACGGGTCGTCGTGCAGACCGATACGCCGGTACAGAAAGCATTGCAGCAAGACGGCAAACGTGCCGACATCGGCAAAACGCTCGCCAAACTGATCGTCGCCCCGGATTACAATAACGCCGTCATGCAGCTGGATTCCGGCAGCGCCGATGCCGTCGCCATGGATATCGGCGTGGCACAGAGCAAAATGGATTCCGGCAACTACCGGATCCTGGACGAAATCGTCATTTCCGAGAAGTACGGCATCGGTTTCAAAACCGGCAATACCGCCCTGCGGGATCAGGTACAGCAGACTTTGATCGAAATGGCTGCCGACGGCTCCGTCCGGAAAATCAATGAGAAATACCGGCAGTTCAACATCAAATTCATCCTTGACAGCCGGAATCAGCCGCAAAAAAAATTCACCGTCGGATTTGACGCCAATTTCAAACCCTACGGTTATATCGAAAACGGCAAATATGTCGGATTCGACCTCGATCTTGCTGCCGAAGTCGCCCGGCGCAATAATTGGAAACTTGTCCTCAAACCGATCAACTGGGACGCCAAAGATACCGAGTTGAACAGCGGTCTGATCGACTGCATCTGGAACGGCTTTACCATCAACGGCAGAGAAGATAAATACACCTGGAGCGCCCCGTATGTGGACAATTCGCAGGTCGTGCTGGTCAAAAACGATTCTCCGATCCGACAGCTTGCCGATCTCGCCGGCAAACGGGTCGTCGTACAGACTGATACGCCGGTACAGAAAGCATTGCAGCAGGACGGCAGCCGTGCCGACATCGGCAAAACGCTCGCCAAACTGATCGTCGCCCCGGATTACAATAACGCTGTCATGCAGCTGGAAGCCGGCGGTGCCGATGCCGTCGCCATGGATATCGGCGTGGCACAGAGCAAAATCAATTCAGGCGATTTCCGGATGCTTGCAGAAACGGTCATTTCGGAAAAATACGGCATCGGTTTCAAACTCGGCAACACCGCTTTGAGAGATCAGGTACAGCTGACACTGGGCGAGATGGCGAAAGACGGCACCGTGGCTGAGATCACCGCCAAATACCGTGAATTCAATATCAAATTCGTTTTCGACAGCGAAAATAAGATCACCACCGATAATGCCGTGAAAAAATCCATGAATTGGGGCATCATGCTCAAAGACCTGCTCAAAGGTCTGCTGATCTCGGTGGAAATTTTCATTCTGACTTTGATTTTTGCTCTGCCGCTGGGGATGCTGGTGGCACTGGGCAGGATGTCCGGCAATATCGTGATCAGAAATATTTTCCGGGTCTACATCTCGATCATGCGCGGCACGCCGCTGATGCTGCAGCTGCTGATGTGGTTTTTCTGCCCCTATTATCTGTTCAATATCCAGCTGTCCGATCTGGAATTCTGCGGCATTGAATACAGTTTCACCGCAGTAATCATCGGTTTTGCGCTGAATTATGCGGCGTATTTCGCTGAAATCTACCGGGCGGGCATCAATTCGATCCCCCGGGGCCAGTATGAAGCGGCGTATGCGCTGGGTTACAGCGAAAAGCAGACCTTTTTCCGGATCATTCTGCCGCAGGTGGTCAAACGGATCGTCCCGCCGATGACCAATGAGGTCATCACGCTGGTCAAAGATACTTCGCTGGCATTTTCACTGTCGGTACTGGAAATGTTTACCATCGCCAAATATATTTCCAGCACCCACGCCACCATGCTCCCGCTGGCGGTTGCCGGGGTATTTTACTACATATTCAACTTTATCGTCGCCGGCGGCATGGCGATGATCGAAAAGAAACTGAACTACTACCGGTGATAAAAATGCAAGTTTTACAGATTTCCGATCTCTCTAAAAAATTCGGCAGCAAAGCAGTTCTGCTCAATATTTCCATGAATGTCGCCCAGGGCGAAGTCGTCGCCATCATCGGCCCGTCCGGTTCAGGCAAAACCACACTGCTGCGCTGTGCCACCATGCTGGAAAAAGCCGATAGCGGCAAGTTGCAATTCGGAGATGACACCGTGATTTGTGCCGGAACTCCGACGGCTCCGGCGGTGCTGAAAAACGCCCGGAGAAAATGCGGCATGGTCTTTCAGAATTTCAATCTGTTCCCGCACATGTCCGTGCTGGACAATATCATTGATGCCCCGATCCATGTCCACCATGTTTCCCGCACCGATGCGATCGCTGAAGCGTTGCAATTGCTGGAAAAAATGAACCTTGCCGACCGGGCGCAGGCGTATCCGTGCGAATTATCCGGCGGTCAGCAGCAGCGGGTCGCCATTGCCAGAGCGCTGGCACTGCACCCGGATATCCTCTTTTTTGACGAACCGACCTCGGCGCTTGACCCGGAACTGACCAAAGAAGTCCTCCGGGTGATCCGGAAACTGGCAGAGGAAAATATGACCATGGTCATCGTCACCCACGAAATGGAGTTCGCCGCAGCCGTCGCCGACCGGATCGTATTCATGGCAGACGGAGTCATCGTAGAGGAGGGCGAAGCCCAAGCCCTGATCGACGATCCGCAGCAGGAGCGCACCAAAGCGTTTCTGTCGGGCATCCGCAACTGACAGGATCAGTACATCGTGGCAGAGCTGAAACTTGACCGAATCCCGGTAATCATACCGACCTTGAACCCGGATCACCGGCTGCTGGAAATAACTTCACAGCTGCACGATGCCGGTTTTGCCGAAATCATCATCATTGACGACGGCAGTGACGCTTCATGCGGGGAAATTTTTACCGCCCTGGAGCAGCGCAGTTACTGTCATATCCTGCACCACGGAGTCAACCGCGGCAAAGGCGCCGCCCTCAAAACGGCATTTATGGATTATCTCTCCCGTCACCCCGGCGGGCGGGGCGGCATCACCACCGATGATGACGGTCAGCACACCCTCAATGATATTATCAATGTCGCTGAAAATTTTGCCCGGGAGCCGGATTCTCTGCATCTGGGCTGCCGGAATTTCGATCAGGACAATGTGCCGTGGAAAAGTAAATTCGGCAATACTCTGACCCGGGGGATTTTCCGGCTGCTGGCGGGAGTGAGCATCGCCGACACCCAGACCGGCTTGCGGGCGATCCCCGCTGAAGTGATGGAACTCTCGCTGGCGATCCCCGGCAACCGGTTTGAATTTGAGACCGAAATGCTGCTGCGGGCGTGGGATAAAAATATCAAATTCAATGAGATCACCATTGAAACCGTCTATCTGGACAACAATGCCGGGACCCATTTTCACCCGATCAAAGATGCGGCACTGATCTACCGGGTAATATTTCTGCACCTGATGCAGCAATTATTCCGCTTTCTGCTCTCAAGCATGTCCTCGGCGCTGATCGACGTGCTGGTGTTTATGTTTCTCATCAAATGTTTTGCCGGAACAATTTTCGATGAACACACCTCGCTGGCACTGCCGCTGCTGGCATCATGTGCGGTTGCCCGGATAATTTCGGCGGCATGGAACTACCCGGTCAACCGCTACTGGGTCTTTGCCGTCCCTCCGGAAAAACGCACCCCGTGGGGAACTACTCTGCTCAAATACCTCGCCCTGGGAACGGCGATTTTTTCCGTTTCATACTGGACGACGTTTGAATTGGCACAGCACAGCAGCAGAACCCTGCTGCCATACTGGAAATTATTGATCGACACCGGACTGTTCTTTTTCAGTTTCATCATCCAGAAGTCATTTATTTTTAAACGGAAATCCTGATCCCGCCCGGCTCCGGCGGCTCCGGCAATGCAGTAATTGCTTCAGATCCAAGCACATAAAAAAGGAGTGCCACTAAAGCGGCACTCCTTTTTCATGCCGGTAAACTCAACTGCGCCATCCTGTTAAAGCACAGTTGAAACCGGTAGGTATGCCCCGATTTTTCAGGGTCCGGGCGATACTATCTGTCAACCTGACCGCCGTTGAAGTAATCCTGCCACTCTTTGCAGACTTCCGGAACATCCAGCGGAATATTGCCGTTACGCATGGATTGGTGGCCGAGACATCCGGAGATCGGA
>SUVU01000111.1 GCA_015061865.1 Lentisphaerota bacterium | reverse complement strand
TGTGGATCGCCCAAGTTGCGGCAGAACGGCTCAACCAGATGCAGGATCCGGAACGCTCCATTGAACAGGCAATGCTGGATTACCGGCGATTGGGGTATTCTGAAAATTGGATCAATCAGCGGTTGAAGTCAATCGAAATCCGCAAAGAATTGACCGATGAATGGAAACGCCTCGGTTTGGAAGAAGGTACGGAGTTTGCAATCTTGACCGATATTATTTACAAAGCGTGGGCTGGCAAGAGTGCAAAAGAATATAAACAATTCAAAGGTTTGAAAAAAGAAAATCTGCGGGACAATATGACCAATCGGGAACTGGTGTTGAATATGCTTGCAGAAGTTTCCACCAAAGATATTTCAGCGGTGGAAAATCCAGATACTTTTGCCCGACACGCTCAAGTTGCAAAACGCGGCGGCAACGTGGCAAAAACCGCCCGTGAACAATTGGAAAAAGAGTTGGGGCATTCGGTTATTTCTCCGGAAAATGCAAAAACACTTGGAATTGCAGGAAGTATGGATTTGCCGTTTGAAGATGAAGAAGTAAAGTGACATTCTGAGTTTTTCTGAACAAAATTGAAGCGATTTTCTAAATTTCATTTCACAGCGAAATTCTGAATTTTTAAGCTCAAAAAGTGTTTCAGGATGGCGGGGGAAGATAAAAATTTCCAGCCGCCATTTTTTTTGCCAAAAAAATGGTGAACGAAGACGTTCCGCAATAGTGGCTTGAGCCTTGCGTTATTCAGGCTCAAACCGCTTTGCTCGCTGGTGAAGTTTTCTCATTACGCAAGTTAAGGATGAGCATAATCAAATAATTTCTGGCACGGTTGTAAGGATCCGGCGATGTGGCGACATGTCGTTTGAGTTGTGTGGCTGACTCCCGCAGTCAGCAGCAGTCTGCAGTCCTGAACCGTGCTTTTTTTTGCCGTTCCGGGCTGAACTGTCTTTTTATTACGCTTTGTTCCAATTGTCTGGAAAAAGTGCCTGCCGGACTGGCGCATAAGTCATCCCGCCAATTTGACGGCAAGGGGAAGGAAAATTATTTACAGAGTATCTTTTGCATAACGTTGCATAAAGAAGCTCTGTTTTTTTATGGCAAAAAGTCTTGCGCCGGGGTAAGTTATTATTGAAACAGTTTATATAAAGAGGGAGTTTGGTTTCGATGATAAAGTTGACCGGATCGTTTCTGGATGAGATCACGCATGATATTCCGTCATTGAATTATGATGAACGGCAATGGGATCGGGAATTTGCCTGCATGAAAAAAATCGGCATCGAACGGGTCATTATGATCCGGTGCGGGCATAAAAAATTTATGACTTTCCCCTCGGCAACACTGCATGAGCTCGAGAAAGCATTCATTCCGCCGGAAGATCTGGTGGCGATGTTTCTGCGCTTATGCGAAAAGCACGGGATCAAATTCTTTTTCGGCACCTATTATTCCGGTCGGGACTGGCTGCTTGCCACTTATGATCCGGCCTATGAGAGCGACATCATGTGCCGGGTCTGCGATGAGGCGTGGGAACGGTACTTTAAACACAGTCCGGCATTCGGCGGCTGGTATCTGTCGCAGGAGATCAGCGACAAACGCTCGTTTCAGGTCGTCAAATGTTATCAGCAGGTCGGCAGACATTGCAAAAGTATTTCCAACGGGATGCCGATACTGATTTCTCCGGGGATCACCGGTCCGAAACTCGGTCTGAATAAACGCCGGACATACCCCATTACTCCGGAACGCCACCGCGAGGAATGGGACTGGATTTTCGGAGAAATTTCCGGTATTGTCGATTATGCGGCGTTTCAGGATGGCCATGTGGAATTTGAGGATCTGGAAACGTATTTGAAAATCAATGCGGAACTGGCGGCAAAACACGGTATCAAACTCTGGACGAATCTGGAAACATTTGACCGTGACATTCCCGGTACCATGCCGCCGATCGACTGGGCAAAACTGTTTATCAAACTGCAAGCCGCCGAAAGAGCCGGCATTTCCGAAGCGATCACGTTTGATTTCGCTCACATGCTCAGCCCGTATTCCAGTTACAGTGCATCCAATCTGCTGCGCAAATACTGCACTTATGCCGGTATCCCCATTCCCGAAGAATGTCAGGACAGGAGATAAAATATGTCAAAATACGGAATTAAAAAATCATGCCCCGCTTGCAAGCGGGTGAAGCAGTTATGCTTCACCCTGATCGAACTGTTGATGAATAAATGTTTTGCGGTGGTATCGTCTCGAAAAAAGTTTTCCTTGTCCACCGCACACGGTTTCACTTTAATAGAACTGCTGGTTGTGATCGCAATAATTGCAATTCTGGCGGCGATGCTGATGCCGGCGCTGCAAAGTGCCAGAGAACGGGGGCGGATGGCGAATTGCACCGGCAATATCCGGGAGATCGGGACTGCGATGATGACGTATGTCGGTGCCAGCGATGATTTCTTTCCGCCGTACTGTCCGGTGCTGAATGACGGCGGCAAGTACGGTGAACCGGCAAAAGGCTCCTGGGCATCAATGTTTTACGACCACGGCTATTTGAGAAATAATAATGTTTACTATTGTCCTTCCGCCAGTTCGGAAAAATATCCGGATTACGGCGTGACCGGTGCTTATGGTGCGGTGAAGCGCCCGGATTTCAAAAGTGCTTATAAATTCATTACTTACGGCTATAACTGGAAATATATCGGTTCCGGCGGCACTGTTGCCACTGCCGGTTCGATCACCGCCCGGGCGACCAAAATCCGCAATGCTTCGTTGAAAATCGTTTCCGCTGAGTCGCATTACAATATTTATAAAGACGGATATTTTACGGTCGGCAATCTCTCTACCGGTTCGGAAGGCCGGATCGCCCCGCGCCATTTTGCCAAAAGCGTGTCGCAGGGATCGGTGAATTTCCTCTATGCCGATGGTCATGTGCAGGGGCAGAATAAATTCAACACGATCGACCATGATAATGATGAAATGAGAGCTAAACATTGGGAAATAGATAAGTTGGAGAAGTGAAAAATGAAAAAATTTTTGTTGTTTTTGATCGCATTGCCGCTGGCAATTGCGGTTTACAGCGCCGTTCCGGTGCGGGTGGAGTACACCGCTGCCCCGGAGGCCGGAGTGGTCACGCCGTTTGAACTGCGTCCGGTCGCTGCCAATCAGCAATATGAGTCCAAAGTGACGGTTTTTATGGAGAAATTCATCCCCGGTGCCGTCATCAGTTGTGAAGCGGTGCAGTTGGATGCCGCCGGCAAAGAAGTCGGCAGGACGGAAATTTCCCGCCACCGTCAGGATGTGAACAGTGCGAATTTCAAATTGGTATTGCCGCTGTCATTCAAAACCAAACCGGAGGCAGTCAACGTCAGAATGGATATCTGCTACGGCGGCAATCCGATGACGTTTCAGGTGCAGTCGTGGGAACTGGCTCCGGTGGGCAAAAAAGAACTTTTCAAAGGTATCTACGACAAATTTGACCCCGATCCGGCGGATCGCAAAGCAACTTTGCAGAAGATGAGCGAATTGCCCGGTTCCGCCGCCTGGATCGAGACCCGCAACGGCAGACCGCTGCTGGTGGTAGATGGCAAAGTCACGCCGCTGAATGCTTACAAAGGCGATGCCGATTATAAAATGTTCGGTGAATCCGGCGGCAATATTATTCTGACATTCAACTGCGGCAGACGGATGTTTCGCGGGGTGGCATGGGACAAAGAGTTGTATGATGCCAAAACCGGCAAGTTCGATTTTTCTGCGATCGAAAATAATTTGCTGCGTATTTATAATGCCAATCCCAACGCGCGGGTGATCATTGGGATTGGCGTCGATCCGGATGATGCGTTTCTGGACAAATATCCGGAAAATATCCTGCTCAATGAGCATGGCGTGCGCGGCAAAGCCGGATTCAGCAATTTTATTGGCTTCAGCAATGAGCCGCTGAAAGGCAAAGAGCGCTGGGCGCACAGTTATACCGGCGAAATTTATCAGCAGTATGTCGAAAACGGCATCCGGGAAATGGTGCGTTTTCTCCGCAAATCTCCGGTGGGCAAAATCGTCATCGGCTTCCAGATCGCCGGGGGGCATGACGGTCAGTTTGTGCAGTGGGAGTACGGCGCATTCCGGGGGCATTTTGATTATTCTGAAGCCAACCGGCAGGCGTTGTGCAAATACCTGACCGAAATCTATCAGACCGATGCGGCATTGCAGAAAGCATGGGATGATCCCAAAGTCACGCTGAAAACCGCCGCCAACCCCACCGTGAATGAGTTCCGGTCGATGGAATATTTTGACGACCGTCCGGGCTTGGGGCGCAAAATCGCCGACTGCCGCCGCTTTATCGCCATCGGCACCGCCCGGATGATGAACCGTTTGGCCAAAGCCGCCAAAGATGAGTGGCAGCGCCCCTGTCTGGTCGAGGTGTGGTACAGCACTGCGATCTGGGCGCAGCCGTCACGGCTGGCGCTGGATGAGCTGGTCAAAGATAACGCCGTGAATATTATCGGTATGGTCAGTTATTACGCCCCCAGCCGGGCGCTGGGCAGTGCCGGCGCATCGGCAAACAGCTGTATTCAGGCGTTGAATGTGCGTAAATTGCTCTATTTGCAGGAGATGGATCACCGCACCTGGCGCACCCAGCGGGTCAATGGCGCTTCAATGAATGCAGTGGCATTTCCGGCAGATGCCAAAGATTTTTACAATCAGATCATCCGTGACGGCGGCAGTGTTATTGCTTCCGGCGGTCAGGGATTCTATCTTTATGACATGTTCGGTTCATGGTATCACGATCCGGAGGCGCAAAAGCCGATCCGTGCGATTTACACGATGAATCAGCATGCGACCAAATATGCCGGAGCGTTTCCGGCTCCCAAAGCGGCGATTTTTATGGATGAAGCCACCCGTTTGATGTCCGAATACGTCCCGAATTACGTCAATTCCATCCGGCGCACCAGCGGCGTGACACCGGCATTGCATTTTTTAAGTGATCTGGACAATCCGGCACTGCCGGAATACGATCTTTACATCATGTGGTCACCGCTGACCATGACCCGCGCGCAGCTGGCGAAATTGAAATCTCTTGCCGACCGGCCCGGCAAAGTGCTGTATATCATCGGTGATGCCGGACGGACGAGCCGGGATCTTTCCGGAACCGTGGATGCGCTCGGTAAACTGGGCATGGAGCTGAAAGAACATACCGGCAGGAGCGCCGATACCGTAGTGGCGGCACCCGGAGTGATTGACCCGGTGCTGGAAAATGTTTCCGGCGTGCTGGAAAGTACCGGCTTGGCAGTCAGTAAAGGTACACTACAGCGCCGTATTCAGCATGGTTACACCGAAATCGACGATCCGCAAGCCAAAATCCTCGGCGTCACTGAAAGAGGCGGCAAGCCGATTTTTGCGGTCAAAACCATGCCCGGCGGCGGCAAATTGTACTATTGCGGACGCAATGCGGTGCTGACGCCGCAATTGCTGCATAATCTTGCTAAAATCGCCGGGATAAAACCGTTCAGCGCCCCCGGCAATGCCGTTTATGTCGGCAATGGTGTGGCGGCGGTACACCGCACTGCCGGAGAAGTTGAGGTGGATTTCGGTTACGAAGCGCAGGTTTTCGATCCGGTGACCGGCAAAGATCTCGGCAAAATGCGTAAATGGAAACCGCTTCTGGCGGTCGGGGAATCAGCGGCGGTTTGTTACCTGCCGCAGGAAAAATGAGTCAATGTCCCGAATTTTTCTAACATAAAAGGAGAAACAAAAAATGAAAAAACTTTTTGGTGCAGCAGTCATGTCGGCAATGTGTTTGCTCGGCGCAGGGGAAGTCAAAACTTTGGGCATAAAAGATTTTGTTCCGCAGGCGGAAATTTCTGCTCAGGGCGAGGCGATCAAAGTCACCGGCAAAGCGCAGTTGATGATGAATGAAGCATTTGTGATCGACCCGGCAAAAACCTGTGTGCTTTCGGTCAGCGCCCGCGGTATCGACGGTAAATACGGTGCTTTTATGCCGATCATTATGCAGTTTGATGCCAAAGGCAGAACGATCTCCTGCGGTCAGGTCAAAACCATCGGCGGCACCTACACCGAATTGCTCAAACCGGTCACCCGCGGCGATAAAGTTCTGTATGTCAAAGATGCCAAACTCTGGAACAAAAAACGGCTGCTCTGCATCGCATTCAATGCCAAAGAAGATTACAGCGATCTGCCCTCTCAGCGGGTTTCCTGGAATACCATCACTGATATTACCGAAGAAAACGGGATGTTCAAAGTTTCCCTGACCTCTCCGATCCCGTTCCCTGCGGCAGTCGGCGGTATCCGGCTGCACGAAAACGGACCCCGCTGGATATATCCTCTGGGCGGCAGACACCTGGGGGCGGCGTGGCAGACGTTGACCGGCAAAATTTCCGGTCAGGTGCGCAATGATTATCCGCACAATTCCTGGGCGCCGGGCGCAGTAACTGCCAAATTCGGTTTCCAGGTCAACTGGAATAACCCCGATGCAGTGACGGAGCTGAAAGATATCAAAATCGAAATCCGCTGATATATGCGCAAAAAAAACGGAAAATCTATTGCCGATATCGCCAGCGCTCTGGGAATCAGTACCTCAACTGTTTCCCGGGCGCTCCGCCAATTGCCCTCGATTTCGGCGGCAACGACCAAAGCCGTGCTGTCAGAAGCCCAACGGCAGGGGTATTGGAAACAGGAGCGCAAAAACATCGTACTGGTGCTGCCGCGTTCGGAAATGGCGCATTATGATGTCAATATGATCAACGCCCTGCATAATCAGATGCGGGGACGGAATATTTCGTGGGAAATTATTGATGCGGAAAATTTTTCGATCATCCCGGAACGGCTCGTTCACGGGATAATTTCGCTGGATTACCGGGATGAAAAATCGGCGCATCTCATCACGCATTTCAATGTGCCGGTAGTGGCGATCAATGAAGCATCATGTGCTTCGGATAAGGTTTTTTCAGTTCATTCCGATGCTGAAAACGGGATGCGTATGGCAATGGAGCATTTGAAAAAACTCGGCCATAAAAAGGT
>SUVU01000110.1 GCA_015061865.1 Lentisphaerota bacterium | reverse complement strand
CAGGATCACGCCGTCCGCCTGCTGACCGACGATGGCGGCATCGGTCACGCCGAGCATCGGCGGAGCGTCGATGATGATGTATTCGTATGTTTCCCGCAGGGAAGCGAGCATATTTTTGAATTCATCGGAGAGCAGCAGCCGGGAGGGGTTCGGCGGGATCGGCCCGGAAAGCAGCACATCCAGCGGCAGATTCTGATAATTGCGGATGACCGCCTCGTCAAAGGTGGTTTCCCCGGCGAGAATACTCACCACACCGTCGGCACCGGAAATGCCGAGGGAGGTCCCCAGCGCCGGTTTGTGCAGGTCGCAGTTGATGATCAGGGTCTTTTTACCGGCTTCAGCCAGAGAAACGGCGACGTTGCTGCTGGTGAAAGTTTTACCGGCAGAGGGCATGGCGCTGGTGAATACGAAAACTTTGCCGTTCCGGTCGTGTTTGGAGTCGCTGTACTGCAAATTGGTACGCACCGCCCGGAAACTTTCAGCGATGCTGGAATGGGCTTCGCCGGTGGCACGGAGCGAAACGATCTGATTGCTGCTGTCGCCGGATTCCACCCGCTTGACCAGTTCGCTGTCGAGCTGGATGACGCCGAGAACCGGTTCGATGATCATGCGCAGTTCTTCCGGCGAGTAAATTCTGGTATCGCAGATGGTCAGTACGAAAATGATACCGCCGGCGATGATGATGCCCAGCAAGCCGCCGGCGATGGTGTTGCGGAGGACTTTCGGGGCGACCGGGGCGGGCTGGAAGTTGGGTTTGTCCACGATCCAGGTGTTTTTGATGCCGACGAGGTTGTGAGCTTCTTTGACAAAGACGGTATTGAAACATTCAGCGATGTTGCGGGATTCAGTCGGGTCGCCGGAAGTGACGGTGATCATCAGAAAGCGCGGTTTTTTCTCCACTTCCGCGGAGATATTGTAAACCGGGATCTCACGCTGGAAACGCTGTTGATATTCGGCGGCGATGCCTTTGCTGACATGGTTGCTGGAAATGAGTTTCTGGTAGTCCTCTTTCAGCTGGGTACCGATGGCAAGTTCGCGCCAGAGCATCATTTCGGCGGAAGCCCCGGTTTTTTCAGCTTTTTTCTCGCTGTCCACGTCGATCCTGCCAATGAAAATCGAGGTTTGGGAAGCGTATTGTTTTTTCAGAAAATAGCGGTTGACCGTGAACGACGCTCCGGCGGTGATAATACCGGCGATCAGCATGATCCAGAAATTGCGTTTGAAAAATTCATAAAAAAAGACCAGATCCAATTCGCGGATGACCATGATGACTACTCCTGTAAATGATTGTTTTTTATATATTCATATTTAATATACCTCTATCCCGCTGAAATTCCAGTAAAAAACGAAATGTTTTTTGACTTTACCTGCTGTTTCAAGTATATTATATGCAAAAACAGGCAAAACAGAGAGGAAACTGGCAAAATGTTTGGTTTGTATCGGCTTGCGCTGGTATCTCCGGATCTCCGTCCGGCGGATGTGGATTTCAACGTGGAACAGATGATTTCGTCTTACCGTGAAGCGGCGGCAGCGGGGGCATCGCTGGTGTTGTTCCCGGAAGCGGCGGTGACCGGCAGCAGCTGCGGCAGTTTGCTCGGTCAGCCGTATTTATTGCAGAAATCACTGCACGGTGCCGCACGTTTGGCGGCGGCAACCGGTAACGCCCCGGCGGTATTCGGGTTGGCTCTGCACCGGAACGGGGCGGTTTTCAATGCGGCGGCGGTCGCCCAAAACGGGGAAATCGCCGCATTTGTGGTGCAGGATCTGCCGGAGGAACTCTGTGACGGCGACTTGTATCCGGCAGCAACGGTGTTTGAGTGCGGGGTGGATATTTCGGTCGGATTTTACGGAGATTTCCCGCAGGATAATCATGCGGCGGTGCGTTTGTATGTGGGTGCGGAAACGGCGGAGCCGCTGGGATACCGGAAACGGGATGAGTTTTTCCGGTCGCTTTCGGCAGCCGGAGCGTGTGTTGCCGCCGGAGCGTTTGCGGGCATCGGCGAAACGACGACCGATAATATTTACTCCGGCGGCTGTTGCTGTGCGGTGAACGGCGAAACGGTTTGTTCCGGTAAAGCCGGATTTGCGCCGCAGATCAGATATTGTGACTTTGACAGCGAAAAAATCCTGGCGGCACGCTTGCAGCAGCAGAAATTCGCTGTTCCGGAATTGACCCTCGACCCGATGCCGGAAGCCCCCGATATGCGGTATTTCGTCAACCGCGGTCAGCCGTTTCTCCCGGCTGATCCGGCGGCAAAAATGGAATTCTGCGCCGAAACTCTTGCCATTCAGTCGCAGGCGCTGGCGGCTCGTTTCGCCCGGTGTCATGCGCAGAGCATGGTCATCGGTATTTCCGGCGGTTTGGACTCGACTCTGGCGCTGGTCGCAATGGCGCAATGCTGCAAAGAGCATAATATCGCTCCGGAAAAAATCATTGCCGTCACCATGCCCGGATTCGGGACGACCGGACGCACCCGCAATAATGCGCTGAAACTGGCGGAGCTGATCGGGGCGACGATCCGGGAAATCCCGATCGTGCCGGCGTGCCGTCAGCATTTTGCGGATATTGGTCACGATGAAAATTGCCGCAACAGTGTTTACGAAAACAGTCAGGCACGGGAACGCACCCAGATTTTGATGGATATCGCCAATCAGACCGGCGGCATCGTGATCGGTACGGGCGATCTCTCGGAAATCGCTCTGGGCTGGAGTACATTCAACGGCGATCAGATGGCGATGTATAATCTTAATTGCTCCATCCCCAAAACTTCGATCGCACCGCTTTTGGAGTGTGCGGCGCGCGATCTGCCCGCTGAAGCGGCGGCGGTTTTGCATGATGTGATCGCCACTCCGGTCAGCCCCGAATTGCTGCCGCCGGATGAAAACGGCGACGTCGGTCAGAAAACTGAAGCGATCCTCGGCGCCTACGAATTGCACGATTATTACTTGTGGCAGCTGCTCAACGGCGTGGCAGAAGCGGAAAAACTGCTCGCTCTGGCACAGCATGCATTCGGGGAGAAATATCCGGAAGCGGAGCTGATCCGGGTGCGGGATCTGTTTATGCGCAGATTTTTTACCCAGCAATTCAAACGCACCGCCGCCCCGGACGGGATCCAGGCAGGGCAGTATTCCCTGTCGGCGCGGGGGGCGTGGCAGATGCCGTCGGATTTGCAGATCACGAAACTGTGATAAGGTATTTTTTCGGTTTTGCTATTGACATTTACCGAAAAATATGGTATACTATGATTAAACACGACTAAACATGTTAAGCAGGGATGCGGTGGGATTATGCAGACAATAAAACGGATAAAATCTTTCACTTTGATCGAGTTATTGGTGGTTATCGCCATTATTGCGATTCTGGCGGCGATACTGCTGCCGACGCTGAACAGTGCCAAAGAACGGGGCAAAACTGCATCGTGTGTCGGCAATCTGAAAGATACGGCGCGGGCAGGGCAGATGTACGGCAATGATTTTGACGGATACTTCCGCCACCGCAAAGGCGGGTACAATATCACCGTCAACAGCTCATCCAGTTCCAGTGCGACTTATGTCCGCCATTGTTCGCAGTATGTCGGCGGTAAACCGTTTCATGAAGTCAAACATACCAGCCCGATTTCCGTAAATAACAAAGATGCGGATAAACATATTCCGAAAGTCTTTTTCTGTCCCGGCAAAGAGCTGCCGAAAGTTGATAACTTCGGTGCCCATACCTACGCCGCCACTTATAACTCTACGGTCACAGGATTTTATTATGCCACCACCAGACTTTGGAAAGGTGCCCTGATTTATACGAAAAATGGTGTCTCGGAGACGGTGAAATTTGACCCGGGAAGTACCATATTTTTCGGCTGCGGAGCGCAGAGTCCGGGCGCAGATGCCACATCGGACAATGGTAATTCGCTCTATTACACCGAAAACAACAATACGACTTTGGCAAAACTTTCGCTGCGCCACAATAATGCCACCACAGCTGCCACCGTTGACGGCAGTGTTAAGGTGTTGCAGATGGATGACCTGGGCACGGAGTCTAAATACCGGGTCTGTACCAATGGCGGTTCGCTTTACAAGGTCACCGCCCTGATCAGCCGCGATGGTACGGCCGCTTATACCTGCAAAAACGGCGTGTGGACAAAAAAATAATTCGGGAGATAGATCATGAAACGGATTTTGACCGCGGGGGCTTTTTTGTGCCTTTTTACGGCGTGCAGCGGGGCATTTTCTGCTGAAACTGCCGGATGGAGCAACCGGAATTTGGAACGCAAAGAACTTATTCCCCGCACGCCGATGCTCTGGCAGGAGCAGTTCGCCGGGACGATGGATGATTTTACCGTCGAATACTGCAACGGTGCCAAAGGTTCTGTCGCAATCGAAAACGGCGAATTGAAAATCGTCAAAACCAATTCTGACGGCTGTATCATAGTTAAAAGCAAACGGCCGCTGACGGCGAAAAAAAATCAGGAATTGCAAACTTCCGTCTACGTCCGTGCCGCTGATGCCCGGCCGGATTATGTGACCGCTTCGGTGCGGCTGGCCGGCAAAGACGGTTCGCTGGCGTATTTCAAAGGTCTGGACGGCAGAGGCGGCGGCGGACCTAAAATGAATTACCTCACCAATACCCCCTCCGGCGTGCGGGAGCGCAAACTTGCCCACTTGAAAATTTCGGCAAAGTCCGGCAATGTCATCACTCCGGCGATCGTGGTCGGCGGAGTGCCTTCCACCAGTTTCTGGAGTGATTGGTCGGTCGAGGATTACCAAAAGGTCAAAGCACTCTGGCGGCAGACGTTTGAAGCCCCCAAAGCCCTGCCGGAATTTTTTGTATTGACCGAAGCACAACTGCAGCAGAAACTTGCCGCCGAACCGGATCATACCGCCAAAGTCGTCACCGTAAACGGCGTTTCCACGCTGCTGGTGGACGGCAAAGCTGCCGAACCGGTGATTTTCAAACACGTCAAAAGCGATTATTCCGGGCGCAGTATGGAAAAAGATGGCAAAATAAACCTGCGTTCCGTGATGGTGCGTCTCGGTGTCAACCCCAAATATCAGGACGGGATGTGGTCGGCAAAAGGCGTTTTCGATCCTGCCAACGGTTTGAAAAAAGTCCAACAGACCCTCCGTTCGTTCCCCGATGCCCGGATCATTCTGTCCATCCGGGTGGAGGCGTATGCGGATTTTTGCCAAGACTACCCCGATGAGGTCTGGCGGCGCCGGGACGGCAAAATCGTCCACGGTCACCATGTCCATGCGCCGTTCCATCTCAAAGACCCCATCCCCGCCGGTCATTGGGCGTGGCCCAGTTACTCCAGCAGAGTGTGGCGGGATCAGGCGAAAAAATATATCACCGGATTTATTGAGGCATTGAAAAGTTCCGGGATGAGCAAACAGATCGTCGGGGTGCATATTTGCGGCTACCATGACGGTCAGATGTCGACCCGGCATGCGGATTTCGGTCTGGCGGCGCAGCGGGGTTTCCGGGAATATCTCCGCAAAAAATACGGCACGGTGAAAAAATTAAGTGACGCCTGGAAGCGCAAAGTCACCTCGTTTGACAGCGTGATGCCGCCGGAATTCACCGGAGAATTGTTCATTGCCCCCGGTGAGCAGGATAAACTGGATTATTATACCTTTATCAAACATGAACCGTTCCGGGCGGTGGAGGAGTTCGCCCAAACTGCCAAAGCGGCATTCGGCAAAGATATTATTGCCGTGCGCTGGTCGCAGGGGGCGCACGGCGGCACGATGGTTTCCGCTTATGATGTGGTGCCGTTTCTGCGCTCCAAATACGTTGATGCGCTGGTTGCCCAGCCCAGTTACAGCCGCCGGACTCCGGGACTGGCGACCCGCCCCCGGCTGCCGCTGACCTCGTTTCACAATGCCGGTAAACTTTTTATCCACGAATTTGACCTGCGTACCTGGCCGCGCATTTCGCCGGGAGAGACGGAATTGCGGGTCATCGGTTTGAGCAATGCGGTCGATAAAGAGATGTGGAGCGCACTGCACCGCAAAATGTCCGGTCAGATGATCGCCAACCGGATGGGGTACTGGTATCTGGATATGGGCGGCGGCTGGTACGAACACCCCGATATCGTCGCTGATGCCGCCGCTGCCAAAGCGATGATGAAACAATTGAATACGGCTGAAGCCAATAACTTCTACCCTGCTGCGGCATTCGTCATCGACGATGAAAACTGTATGCGGCGCAATTTCATCGGCAAATATTACTCCAGTGCCGTCGATCACGAACTGGATGTGCAGATGACCATATTAAGTTCTTCCGGGGTGCCGTTTGACGTGGTGTTTTTGAGCGATTTGCTGAATTCCCCGGCATTGGCACGCACTTATTCGACTTTGATTTTTGCCCAGATGTATCAAATCGACGCCAAACGGCAGAAATTGCTCAATTTCCTGGGCGATTACGGCAAAAATATCATCATGCTCAGCGGCGGCGGAGTATTGGGCGGTCTGGATAAAACGTTCGGACTCAAGTTGAAAACCGTTAAAAAGAAGCCGGTGCATATCATCCGTTCTGCTCCGGGCGAAAAATTGCAGCACCTTTCCGGGATGCACATCGCCGCACTTGCCAACGATGCCCGCAGCCAGGCCGGCGGCGTGGTCAGGTACAGCATCGTACCCGGCAAAAATCAGACTGTCCGTGCCGTATTTACCGCTGATAACGCTCCGGCGATCGTGGAAAAAACTTTCCGGCAGGGCAAAGTGATCTATATCGCCGCATACAGCGCATTGAGCGCTGAGTATTTCCACCAAATCGTCGCTTCCAACGGCGGTTATACCGCCGTCGATCGCGGCGGGATGCAGGTGGATATGAATGGTAATTTCATCTCTGCCCACTGCGTTATCCCCGGCAAATACACATTCACTCTGCCTTTTGATGCGGAGGTCGTCAACCTCAAAAATAATCAGTTGATGGCGGTGTCAGAGGAGAAATTCACCATCAACGCCGAAGCAGGCAGTACCTATTGGTTTGAAATAAGGAGAAAACACATGGAGCGCAAACTCCCCCGCCGCCGGGATCTGATCCCCGTAAATTACGATGAATCCCGGGTGCCGCAGTATACGCTGCCGTCCCCGTTG
>SUVU01000109.1 GCA_015061865.1 Lentisphaerota bacterium | reverse complement strand
GCAAAGGAGCGTCCGGGGATGTTTTTCGTTTCGGCACCGTTGTAGCGGATACAGCTGTTGGCATAGATGGTATCATTGATCCAGCCGGTGGAGAAATCTTTCATCCCGGCTTCAAAATAGCGGATCAACTCTGCTTTGAAAAAATCTGCAAACGGGGTCTGGTATTCGTTGACAAAATATTGATGGGATTGACGTTTGTAATAGTGGCCGGTATTCAACGGATCATCTTTTATCACCCATTCCGGATAAAGTTCCCGGATCAGCCAGCTGGCGGTCAGATCCGGATTGGCGTGATAGCGGCGGACACCGTAACCGAGGTCGTACTCATAACGGTTGTCGATTTGGATGGCTTCAAGCAATTGGGGGCGGGATTTGAAAGATTTTTCATTTTTGAGTGCGTGTTTGAACGAGGGATCCAGCGGATATTTGCCCCAGAAAGTCCCGGTTTCATCGCCTTTGGTGTGGTATGGGCCGTGTCCCCAGTAGCCCCCGGCGTAGCCGAGCCGCTGGGTGTTGCGGGGCAGAAAGCCGCGCCAGTGCATCGTCAGCGGCAGATAGTGATAGACGGTATTTTTACGGTCGATGTGGTAATATTTGCTGAAAATCCGGTAATACTCATCCAGCGCAGACGCAGTGCCGAAGCGGGTTTTGTCTCCGAAAGTGACAAATTTGACGGTGAATTTTTCGCCGGGGGCAAGCGCAAATTTAGTACCTTGAGCGTTGCCGTATTTGGCGGAACGGGCAGAAATGAGATCATTGTAGGCAAATGAGGGATCCAGCGCGATCGCCCGGTACGCCGATTTATTACTGGCGGCAGTCAACGGCAAAATGGCAGGATAACTGTCCCGGTAGGTGGCAAACGGGGGAACGGCTTTTATATCTGCACCGTCAAAAATCTGATTTTCACCCGGCAGATTCGGGAATGAGAGCAACGTTTCCAGATAAATTTCTTTGTCGCCGTGGTTGCTGAAAGTCAATTCGATACGCTGACCATTGCCGGTATCAAGCGGCGAAATTTTGCCGTTTACGGTCAAATTACCGGCGTATTTACCGGAAAATTTGCCGTCCCCGGTCTTTTCCCACTTTTGAAACGCCGGCGCTTTTCTATCCAGACCGGTCAACACGGTCAATGCGGTATCAGTTTCCGGGAGTTTGACCGCCGAAGCAAGTTTGCCCTGCGGGGTCATGCGGTACTCCGCCGGATAACGTGGTACTGCCGTGGGCAAGCCGTTGAAAGCGTGCCGGGGGCGCACGCCGTTGATCCAGTGCGGTTCAAATTCCGCTTTGTAGCGGGCGATACTGGAGATCCGCAATTCGTCGATGACGTGACCGCCAATATAAACTCCGTGATTCAGATGGTGCAAAATAGTCATGCCGAATTTGCCTTTCAGGTCGCAGGTGGCAAGGATTTTGCCATCGAGGAAAATGACCGCTTCGCCTTTGGCCCAGGTGACCGCCAGATGGTGCCAACCGGTTTTCAGCGCCGGTTTGAAGCGGATGCTCCCCTGCCATTGATCCCGGTTGTCGTTGCTCCACAAAGGGAAACGCCACTCCAAACGTCCTCTGGTCAGCGTCATGCGGGCGGAACCGTAACTTTTGCCGTCCTCAATAAAGCGCCCCACAAAGGCGTTGAGCAAGGTGCCGTGGTTGGGTTCGACCTTTTTGGGAAAATTCTCCACCAGCACGAACATTTCCAATGTCCCCTCATCCGGCAGGATATTGCCGTAGGTGAACAGCGCCATATTGGTATATACTGCCGAGTGGCTGGCGGCGGCGGTTTTTTCCAAATCCGCACTCAACGACCGCCCGCGCAAGTCGATGCCTTTACCGTAATATCCGGGGGCAAAAGTCGCACCGGAACCGTAAAACCCCGACACCCCTGCGGCATAATCAGCTTCCCGCAGGGATTTTTCAAATCCGCTTAACAGCAGCGTATCTTTATCCGGCTGAAACGGTGGTGCCGCCAGTGCGGCAATCGCAAAAATCGCCGTTGCGACTGGCAGTATCGGCTTTAACAACATTTTACCCATTAAATGCCCTCATGTTTGGTTGGATATTCCACCCCATTGAAAACGGTGGTTTCAATGGAATTGTTTTTGCAGATCACAAACGTTGCTTCTTCGCCGCGATCAAGCATCGGCAGATCTATCCCGGCGATCCTTGCCGGATTGACCGA
The DNA here is from genome assembly GCA_015061865.1 of Lentisphaerota bacterium. Classification (GTDB taxonomy): domain Bacteria; phylum Verrucomicrobiota; class Lentisphaeria; order Victivallales; family Victivallaceae; genus UBA1784. The sequence continues at coordinate 4,926 of SUVU01000109.1, read as the reverse complement.
AGCCATTTTCCACGCCGTCAGGAAGTCGATCTGACACTTTTCAGTGAGAAATTCTACACAGCGATCCTGCTGGAACCACGCTCCGGCGAGGATCTCCTGACCGGCGACGTGGATGAAGCCGTTTTTCTCAATGACACAATCCAAACCGCCGATGCGGTGGTAAAGTCCGGGGGCGCAGCCGGAATAAATATTGGCATCAGAGACCATGAAACAGTTGTCCGTGCCTTTGCAGCGGATCGCAGTGCGGACGACTTCCGGCGGCAGGTGAAAACCGTCACCGACCAGTCCGGGGGCTAAAGAATTTTCATCCAGAAAGCCCCAGAACGGATTGTTGAAACGGTGGATTTCCGGGGCGGCGCCATTGGCAAAGTGGGTGATCATCGTCGCTCCGGCAAGTGCCGCTGCGTGAATGGTTTGCGTGTCCGGGTGGCAATGACCCATGGCGACTTTGATCCCGGCGGCGGCGGCACGGGCAATAAACTCCAGTCCGCCCGGAACTTCCGGAGCGACATTGACGACTTTGACCCGGTTGCCGGACAGCTTATTCAGACGGGAAAATCTCTCCCAGTCCGGCGGCAGAATGAATTCCGGCGCATGACCGCCCCGCCAGCCCGGATCCGGAGAAATGAATACCCCCTCATGGAAAATCCCCGGATAAAGAGAATTCAGCAGTTTATCGCTATTAAAAATGTTGTTCAATGCGGCGGCGGCTGTTTCCAGCCGGGGATAGTCCGTAGTGGTAAAGGTCGCCAAAACTCTGCCGACGCCGTGGCTCAACAGGTGATCGGCGATCCGGTGGAGCGCCTCCACATCCGCCGCAGTGCCGGTGATATTATTGTACGCCTGTCCCAAAGCGCCATTTTGCTGCAGATCCACCAGCACCGGCAGCAAATAAGGCAGATCCGGGGTCGGAGTGATCGGTGATACAGAAGAGATAATGTTGCCGTCAACATGCAGTTCAACAGCAGAGCCGTCCAACTTTATTCCGCAGTATTTTTTGCTCATAGTGTTAAAAATTTTTTGATTGTTTTTCGAGATTGTTTTCATCTGTTACTATAGCAGAGGTATCAGGAAATACAAGTGTTTTTTTGAAAAAAATCCAAAAAAGAAATCTCAACCGTTTCCGCACCCTTTTCAATTCTCAGAATTCTGCTGAATAAAGTTGAAAAAACCGCAATGACACGGTATATTAAAGCGAGTCGCGTTAAGAAGAAAAAACTGTTTGTACGGTAATCAAATGAAGGTAAAATTTATATCTGTAAAACTCCGTCTGCCGCTGAAATTCGGCGCTGAAGTGATCGATTCGCTGAAAGTTGTCCATGTGGAACTTGACGCCTATGGTGCCGTCGGCAGAGGTGAAACTCCGCTTTCGGCGGCGTGGGCATGGCCGGGCAGGGAGAGTTTCAGCTACCGGGAAAATCTGATGAGCGAATTCTGCTGTTTTCTGCAGAAAAATTTCCCGGTTCCGCAGCGCGATCCCATGAGCGCCGGGTACGCTTTTTTGACCGGGCAGCTGCCGGGCCTGCTGGATGAATTCAACCGTGAACACCATTGCGCCATGCCGCATCTGGCGGCATTGATCTGTCTGTCGGCGTTCGATATTGCCATGCACGATGCGTGGGGACTTGCCCATAATATACCGACGTACCGGATGTATAACCGCAATTATCTGGAACACGATCTGGCATGGTTTTTCAAAGATGAAAAATTCACCGGACTCTATCCGGAGGATTTTTTTGTTAAAGAGATCCCCGCTGAACTGCCCGTCTGGCATCTGGTCGGCGGCAAAGATCTGCTCGATGCCGGTGAACTTGACGGCACGGAAATCAACGATGGTTTCCCGGTGACCCTGACCGGATGGATCAAACGTGACGGGTTGAGTTGTCTGAAAATCAAACTCACCGGCAGTGATGCCGATTGGGACTATAACCGGCTGGTGGCGGTCGGCAAAATCGCTCTGGAATACCGGTGCCGGGCACTTTCGCCGGATTTCAACTGTCTGGTCAAAGATCCGGAGTATGTCAATGCCATTTTGGATAAACTTCAACGTGAATACCCGGAAATTTTTGCGTTGCTGCTCTATGTGGAGCAGCCTTTCCCCTACGATCTGGAAGCCCACCGGATCGACGTCCACAGCTGTTCACAGCGCAAACCGCTGTTTATGGATGAGAGCGCCCATGATTGGGAACTGGTCAAACTGGGGTATTCGCTCGGTTGGAACGGCGTGGCGCTGAAAGTTTGTAAAACCCAGACCGGAGCGCTGCTGTCGGCGTGCTGGGCAAAAGCCCACGGAATGCAGTTGATGGTGCAGGATCTGACCAATCCCATGCTGGCAACCGTGCCGCACATCCTCCTGGCGGCGCACGTCGGCACGATCATGGGAGTGGAGTGCAACGCCCCGCAATTCTGCCCGGCGGCATCGCTGGAAATGGAATCGCTCCGACCCGGAGTTTACACCCGCCGGAATGGTACGGTCAAAACTGCCGCTTTGCTCGGCAACGGTCTGGGCTACTGACCCGCAAATATTCCGGTTTTTGTGGGGGCGGCGTGAGCCCCTGCAATAAAAAAACGCCCGGAGGGTTGCTCCGGGCGGTGGGGTTGGGTGAGTTTTACGCCGTGATCTTCGCCAGTTTGATGGTTTTGTCTTTGGCATCGTAGGTCAGTTCATAATCGCCGATAGCGAGGGCGGCTTTGCCGTCCCAAAGTTGCGCTTCGCTACTGTTGACGGCGAATTTGGCGTTGGTGAAGTCGTCAATTCCGGCGACCGCCGTCCAGTTGGCTTCGCCTTCGGCGATGAAGTCAAACGTGGTCACACCGGGGTTGGCGCCGCCTTCGATGCGGTTGCCGAGGTAGAAAGCGTCGTTCGCCGTAAGCAGACAATCTTCGTTGATGACGAATTTGTCCACATAGTCGATCAAATCGGCGGTGACGTTGGTTTCCAATTCGACCACCGTCGCATCGGCATAATCCATACCGGCACTGCTGACCCCGGAAAGGCGTTTTAGGAATTTCTCCGCACCGTCGAAAGTCAAGCTGACGTTATCGACCCAGCTGTAACCGTAGCGGCCGCCCATGAAAATCGTGTTGACCACCGCATCATTTTCGATGGTGATGTTGGTGGTGCCGACAAAAGTTTTACCATCAGCGTTCGCTCCCGCACCGTAGAGGTAATCGACCGTGCCGCCGGAGATGGTGACGTTGGCAGTGGTGACGTAACTTGCTGCGCCTTTTTCCGCCCAGCCGCCCGCATAAATGCGGCTGTGACTGCCTTTGGTAATGGTGATATTGACGGTAGTGACTTCGGCTTTGCCTTTGTCACGGGCGTGCGCTCCACCGTACATATTGGTCGAAACCGCACCGCCGTCGAGGGTGATATTGACTTCACCGACGGTCAACTGCGCTTCAGCGGCAGCTTCCGCATCTCCTGCGTTACCATAGAGATAACCGCCCGCATAAACTTTTGCCGCCACATCGGCATCGCCGATATTCAGTTCCACTTTGTCAACTGCGGCTGTTTTTCCGGCAGCAACATACGCTCCCGCCACGAGGTTTTGCTCAACTTTGCCGCCGGAAATTTTGGTGGCGATCTCTTTGCTATCATCTTTGGTCGCAAAGAACGTGCCAACTGCGCCGTTATCCATCACCGTTACACCTTCTCCGGTGAAACTGGTTCCGGTGATCGTCTCCCCGGCGACCTCTTTCAGCACCAGATTGCTGTCGATAACTTCCAGCGTCAGGAACGGATCGGTATTATTGGCAATGGTATAAGCTCCGATTTTGCCGACTTTAGTGGCGACCGTGACCGCTTCGCCTTTATAAAGCGTGCCGTCCACGGTGATCGTTGCCGCACTGACGTCAAGATTATTCAACGCCGCCCCCGCTCCGAGGATGAGGTTTGCTCCGGTAAAATCATAATGCGTGTCATCACCGCCGCCCAGCGAGGCGTTGAAAACGATGTCGCCACGGAAAATTACGGTTTTCTTATTATTGTAAATCGTCTGTCCTTTGTCAAAAGTACAATCGGTGATCGTCACCGTGCCGCTGTTGTAAAGCGCATTACCGGCGGCAGAAAACGCTGCCGGATCGCCGCTGATTGCCGTGTTGCCGGAGAACGTCACATTGGTCAGCGTCAGCGTACCATCGTTGTAAATGGCACCGCCATTAACCGCACAATTGTTTTCGAACCGGGAATTTTTGATCGTGGCACTGCCGCTGCTTTCGATCCGGATCGCACCGCCGTTGTTGACTTTTACGCTGTTATTGACGGTATTTCCGGTGAAAAGCACCCCGTCCAGATCCAATACGCCGGTACTGCGGATCGCCCCGGAGTTGCCATCGGCTCTGTTATTGGCAAATGAACCGCCGGTGATCGTGACCGTACCGCCATTGTTGTAGATCGCTCCGGAGTGCGTGGTCGCGGAACCGCCATTGAAAAAGACGTTTTCACCGGAAAATTCTCCGGCATTGTTCAGCAATGCGGCATAAGAGGATACGGGAGCCGTGAATGTGGCGTTTTTGACCGTTAAAGAGTTGCCGGACGCAATGGAAGTTCTGACTTTCACATCATAATTTCCCGTAAAACCGTCATACGCATTTACTGCATTTGCCAATGTGGCAAACTGGTCGAAATTATTGTTTGCGCCGTTGACCGTAAGCGTATCCGTGGCAGTCAGGGTCAAGCTGTTGTCCGCATATTTCAGTGCGTAAACGGCTTCCCGGCTGTCCGCCAGATAACCTGTATTAAGCGTATGCTCGACATCGTACCAGACGACCTGCTGGTCACTGCCGAGGGTGATCCCGGCGGCGATCAGTCCGGCACGTCTTTCGCCATTGATCACGACGGCGGAATCACTCAAATTTAAACCGTCAAATGTCACCGCTTCGCCGTTGAAAACCACTCCGGTCAAGCCGTTGGTGCCGATGGTG
>SUVU01000108.1 GCA_015061865.1 Lentisphaerota bacterium | reverse complement strand
AGCGATAATGTTGGTGACCCCGCTGTTCAAACGGAGTGCGCCGCCGCGGTCATCAGTAGCTTCACCGTCCATTTCGTTCCGGCAGCCGGTGAAAGTCATACCTTTGATCGTACCGTCACCGGAGAAGTTCATGGCGCTTTCGCCGGTTGCGGTGGTGGTGACTTTGGCACCGTTGATGCCGATAAGTTCATAGTCGCCGGTCAAAGTGATCTGTTCGGTGACGGTAGTGCCGTCTACAATGACCGTATTGTTTGTGGCAAACGCAACGGACAATTTTGAAGCGGCATTCACGGCAATATAGGTTTTGCCGTCACTGGTGGCAACCGTAGCAGTACCATCGGCAGAAACGAGGTAATCTGCCGCCACGTCAGCGTTGGTAACGTAAACGTCAGTATAATTCTTTTGATTCCAGAAAATCGTGTAACCCTCGCTGGCGGTAAGGGTGCCGGAGCCGGTAAGCCATTTGGTACTGACGGCATCAATGGCTTTGACCAGCTGCAGTTCGCTGCCGGAAATGAATTTCTCACCGGAAACGATGATTTCTCCGGCGTTGGTCACATTCTGTTCCTCATTGAGCGTCAACAATCCGTCAATATAAATCGTACCGTCGGCTTTGTTATCCATGGCGGAACTGCCGTGGTCGGTTTTGTTGGCGCCGGTGTTATCGGTGAAAGTCACTCCGGACAGATGCAGTACTGCACCGGGGCGATTCATGATCGCAGCTGTACTGGTGGCGCTGTTGCCGGCAAGCAGCGAGTCGGAAAGATAAAGCGTGCCGCCGTTATTGTAGATCGCCGCACCGTACATGGCGGTGTTGCCGCTGAATGTACTGCCGGAAACATGATTGACGCTGGTACTTTGATTGAAAAACAGCGCCCCGCCATGTTTGCTTTCACCAAAGGTGTAGTTGTGGTCAAAATATGAACCGGAAATGGTCACATCGCCGCGGTAGGAGTAGATCGCCCCGCCGTGGTTGTTGTTGGCAAAGTTGTTGGAAAAAGTGCTGTTGCTGATTTCGATCGTGCCGTCCAGCCAGTCGTAGTAGATCGCACCGCCGGAAGCGTTATTGGCGGTATTGCCGTCAAAAGTCGCATCGGTAATGACGGAATTCTGGGGCAGATCGGAATCTTTGTCCTTGACAATCGCCAATCCGCCGCCGACAGCACCATCAGAGAAGTTGTGGCTGAAAGTCGCACCGTTGATATGGTACGAAATTTCTTCTTTGCCGTGGTTGTTTTCCGTAATGACTTCGCCGCCGGAAATGGAGATGATATCCCCATTTGCCGCCGCATCTACAGCATCTGTAAATGTGTCGTAATTACCGGCATTATTGATCTGAATCGCCATGATTTTTTCCTCCGGAATGTATTAAATTATTATATCACAAATCAATATATACACTATATATTATAGCACATAACTTAATGAAATGCAAGAGAAAGTGGCAAAAAATGACTTTTTTGTGCGGAAATATGATTTATTTGTGCAGGTACGGTTTCAGGAATCTGCCGGTGTGTGATTTGGCACATTTGGCGACTTTTTCCGGGGTGCCGGTAACGATGATTTTGCCGCCGTTATCGCCGCCTTCCGGGCCGAGGTCGATGATGTGGTCAGCGGTTTTGATCACATCCAGATTATGTTCGATCACGATCACGGTATTGCCCTGATCCCGGAGCCGGAACAGAACTTTCAGCAGCTGGTCGATATCCGCCAGATGCAGTCCGGTGGTCGGTTCATCCAGAATATAGACCGTATGGCCGCGCGGCACCCGGGCAAGTTCGGTCGCCAGTTTCACCCGCTGGGCTTCACCGCCGGACAATGTGGTCGCACTCTGACCGAGTTTCAAATACCCCAAACCCACATCCTGCAGAGTCTGCAACTTGCGCTTCAGCGGCGTGATGGCGTTGAAAAGATCCAGCGCCTGCGTGATGGTGAGGTCGAGAACTTCAGCGATATTCAGTCCCTTGTAGCGCACCTGCAAAGTTTCATTATTGAAGCGTTTGCCGCCGCAGGTGGTGCAGGTGACGTAGGCATCGGCAAGGAACTGCATTTCGATTTTGCGGATGCCATCCCCGGCGCACTCCTCACAGCGGCCGCCTTTGATATTGAAACTGAATCTGCCGGGGGAATAGCCGCGCATTTTGGCTTCCGGAAGTTCGGCAAACAGTTTGCGGATGATGTCAAACGCCCCGGTATAAGTCGCCGGATTGGAGCGCGGCGTCCTGCCGATGGGGCTCTGGTCAATGACGATCGCTTTATCAATATTTTCCAGTCCGGATATCCCCCCGCAACTTCCCGGCGGCGCATCATCTATCCCCATGTGGGCATTCAATGCCCGCACTAAAATTCCGTTTATCAGCGAAGATTTGCCTGATCCCGACACTCCGGTAACGCAGGTGAATACCCCCAGCGGAATATCCACCGTGACGTTTTTCAGGTTGTGAAATGCGGCTTTTTTGATGGTAAGCTGTTTGCCGTTGCCGCGTTTGCGTTCAGCAGGGACGGCGATCTCCCGTCTGCCGGCGAGGAAATCGCCTGTCAGTGACCGGGGAAACGAGGGAATTTCCTCCGGCGTGCCGATGGCGACGATCTCACCGCCGTGTTCACCGGCGCCGGGGCCCAGATCAAGCAGATAATCCGCCCGCATGATGGTGTCCAGATCGTGTTCGACGACGATAACGCTGTTGCCCAGATCCCGGAGTTTTTCCAACGTCGCCAACAGCATATCATTGTCCCGCTGATGCAGACCGATGGACGGCTCATCCAGAATATACAACACCCCGACCAGACCGCAGCCGAGCTGCGTGGCGAGCCGGATGCGCTGGGCTTCGCCGCCGGAAAGCGTACTGCTGACCCGGTCAAGCGTCAGATAACTCAACCCGACATCACTGAGAAACTCCAATCTGCTGGCGATCTCTTTGATAACATCGGCGGCAATGACGCTTTTTTCGGCATCCAGTTGCAAATCGGCGATGAATTCGCGCGCCTGTCCGATGCTCATGGCGTTGAATTCGGCGATATTGATGCCGCCGACTTTGACCGACAAAGTTACCGGATTCAAGCGGGCACCGTGACACTCCGGACAGGGGCGGGGGCTCTGGTACGCCGACAAACGCTCCCGCACCGCATCGGATTCAGTTTCGATCATGCGGCGGCGGAGATTTTCCAGCACCCCCTCAAACGGCTTGCTCCAGCGGAGTTTTTTGCCGTGCATCCGGTAATCAAATTCCAACGGCTCATCTCCGGTGCCGTAGAGCAGTTTTTTGCGGAACTCCTCCGGCAATTTGTGAAATGGCGTGGTGAGGTAGCCCTCTTCTCCGAATTGTTCCGTGAATTTCCGCAAAATCACATTGTAATACATGATCAAATGGCGCGGACCCCGCCGCCAGCCGGGGATCGCCCCGTTGCGGATGGAGAGCGTGGGATCGGGAATGACTTTTGCCGGATCCATGCAGAGCTGCACGCCCAGACCGTTGCAGCATTGACACGCCCCGTATGGCGAGTTGAAACTGAAATTACGCGGTAATAATTCGCCGAAAGATACTCCGCAATCAGTGCAGGCGAGTTTTTCGCAGAAACTTTTTTCGCTGAATTCGGCGTTTTCCCCCTCTAAAATCACCGTCAATACGCCGTTGCCAAGTTTCAATGCCGTTTCCACTGAATCGGTCAGGCGGGAGCGGTCGATTTTGCCGGTGATCAGACGGTCGATGACCACTTCGATGGTGTGGCGGATGTTTTTTGCCAGCGGCTCATTTTCGTCGTCCAGCATCACTTGACTGCCGTCGATCCGGGCGCGGACGAAACCGTCGGCACGGAGCTTGTCCAGAATATCCCGGTGTTCACCTTTGCGTCCGGCAACTACCGGGGCAAGCAATGTCAGTTTCGATCCCGGCGCGAGAGCCAGCAGCTGCAGGGTGATCGCTTCGGCGGATTGGGAAATCAGATGTTTGCCGCATTGCGGACAGTGCGCTTCTCCGGCGTGAGCGTAGAGCAATCGCAGGTAGTCGTAAATTTCGGTCACGGTGGCGACGGTGGAGCGCGGCGTGCCGCCGGCACTGCGCTGTTCAATGGCGATCGCCGGTGCGAGTCCTTCGATGTGTTCGACTTTCGGCTTCTGCATCAAATCGAGGAATTGGCGGGCGTAAGCGGACAAACTCTCCACATACCGCCGCTGCCCCTCGGCATACAACGTGTCAAATGCCAGTGACGATTTGCCTGAACCGGACAAGCCGGTGATGACCACCAGTTTATTGCGGGGGATGGTGACGTCAAAATTTTTGAGATTATTTTGTGCCGCCCCGCGGATCACGATATTTTCCAGCATTTCACAAACCCATCCGGCGGAATGCCAGCACGGTATGGATTTTGCTGTCCACACCGCAGCCGGCGGACTCCATTTCAGCGATAAAGTGCGCCAGTTCACTGCTTTTTACCCGGAAAACCTCAATATTTTCGCTGGCTTCCTGGTGATTTTCCGGGATCATGCCGCCGGGATATTTGCCGCCGTCGATCTCCATAGAGACCAGCACGATGGATTCCCCGGTCATTCCCGGCGAACTGTAACCGTCGGCGGAAACGGTGAGGACTTTGCCCTCAAATCCGGTCTCCTCGTAAAGTTCCCGCACCGCCGTTGCGGCGGGCGTTTCGCCGGGGTCGATCAAACCGGCGGGAAATTCGATCATCATTTTCCCCGCCGGAGGGCGGAATTGCCGGATCAGGACGATCTCATCATCCGGCACGATTTTGGCGACGATCAACGCCGCATTGCTCGGACAACTGCCGGGGACGGTACGGCGGCGGTCAACGGCTTCCCAAGAGCGGGTCACGCCGTTGGCATCGATGTACTCCAGACGTTTGCAGACCAGGAATCTGCCCTCGCTCACGACCGTGGATGAGGCAATATGCGGCGTCATAAACTTACTTGATCTCCGTAGCAAATTTTCCGGCAGGCTGACCGGCGAGCAATTTTTTTTCATCCGCAAGAAACGCCGTCAAATGCGGGGTCTGCATGTGAAAATCCAGCGCCGCCTCATCTTTCCACTGCTCATAGATGAGAAATTCATCCGGATCGGCAGTTTCGTGGAGGCGGTAGCAGATATTGCCCGCTTCCTGCCGGGTGGCGGCGGCAAGATCAAGCAGTGCCGCTTTCATTTCCGCACCTTTGCCGGGGGCGGCGTGAATGGGGCAGAACAGGGTGATTTCGCTCATGGTATTACCTTTCATCATTCAAAAATCAGTTCGCCGAATTCATCGGGCAGATGGAAACGGCAGCGGGACAGCGGCATCCAGGAGAGCCACGCCGGATGGGAACTGTGATCGGCGCATTTGGTGAAGTTCGCCGTCCATTTCTGACCGGAAAGTTCCGGAGCAATACCGGATTCTCTGGAAAAAAACTCCACCGGGATCGCAAAACCCAGATACCACGTCACCGGTTCGGTGATTTCGCCGCCGGTGAGGTGGGGCAGGGAGTGGTAACGCTCGATGGTGTCCAGATCGCTCTGGGCGACTTTGTCATAATTTTTGGTATTGATGTCGGCGATATGATAGAGCAGCAGCGTGCCGCCGCAGTTGATTTCAAAGTTGAAATAACGCTCATCGCCTGCCGGTTTGACGAAAAATTCCACGCAGCTGTCCTCGCAGACCATCTGCTGATCGGCGGTTTTGGTGGCGAGGACGTACTGATCTTTCACCTGAAACAGGCCGCAAATACGTTTGCCGTCGTGGAGCATTTTGATTTTAGTTTCCGGAATATGGCCGTGGGTGTTGCGTTCGGCAAAGTGATAATCGACCTTGGCGATTTCGGCATCTTTCCACATCGGGGAGTCCCAACCGGCATTGAGAACGACCGGAACGGCAGATTTTTTGACAGTGTAACTTTTCATAAGTTATATACCTTTCATTTTAGGTGTTTCATGCGGTTAATATAACACCGGGGAGTGTTTTGTGCAACCGGATGTCAAAAATAATGAATTTTTTTTCAAACCGCTATTGTTTTTTCAAAGAAAAAGTCATATACTGTAATCGTAATGTTTCGCGGATGGGCTGCGAAGCGGAAATAATCAGGAGGTCAGGTATGAAAAAATTGTCAGTTCTTTCCGGGGCCGCACTTGTCGCATTGATCATGACCGGTTGTGCCGGAGTCGCCACCAATAACGGCGGTGTTGCGCCGGTCGCCATGGGCGCCAATTTCTATTCCGATGTCAAAGCCAATGCGATGATCCAGCCGGTTGCCGGTAATTACACCATCGTCAAACGCGATGTGACCGCCACCGCTTGTTTCACCAGCTATTTCACCGCAGTCACGATCGGTGATGTCTCCTACGCCACGCTGAAAGCTGCGGCGCTGAAACAGGCTCCGGGCGCCAATGAACTTGTCGATGTCAAAATGGATTATGCCATGAAAAACATTTGCGGCGTCAACAAAGTCGTCGTTACGCTCACCGCCACTGCCGTCAAAAAATAATAACCGTAAATAATTTAACGGCGCACAGGATTGATTCTGTGCGCCGTTTCTTTGTTTAAGCAGTCGTTCCAAGTGGAACTTTTCAGCAGTGATGCCGGAATTTACCGTTCCATATACTGATATTTGCCAACGGGGGAGCTGACCCGCCCGTTGGTCGACGGTCTGGAACTGCTGGACGGTCTGGAAACCGAAGTTCCTCTGCCGGTGGTCGACGGTCTGGAACCAGTGCCGGACGGTCTGGAAACCGAAGTCCCTCTGCCGGTGGTCGACGGTCTGGAACCAGTGCCGGACGGTCTGGAAACCGAAGTCCCTCTGCTGGAGGTCGACTCCATATACTGATATTTGCCAACGGGGGAGCTGACCCGCCCGTTGGTCGACGGTCTGGAACTGCTGGACGGTCTGGAAACTGAAGTTCCTCTGCTGGTGGTCGACGGTCTGGAAACAGTAGTGGACGGTCTGGAAACCGAAGTCCCTCTGCTGGTGGTGGACGGTCTGGAAACAGTAGTGGACGGTCTGGAAACCGAAGTTCCTCTGTTGGTGGTTGACGGTCTGGAAACAGTGGTGGATGGTCTGTATACCGCACTGGGGCGCGGCGAATTAGACGGTCTGGAAACAGTTGCCGGTTTCGGATTGGACGGTCTGTATACCGCACTGGGGCGCGGCGAATTGGACGGTCTGGAAACGGTTGCCGCGCCCCAGTGCGGTATACAGACC
>SUVU01000107.1 GCA_015061865.1 Lentisphaerota bacterium | reverse complement strand
TTTATTTCGGCGATGCCAAAAACCGGATGCTCCGCTCCATCGGGCGCAACTGGGAAAGAGATTATTCCCCGGTACATGAAAACAGTATGCTTGCCGTGATGACCGACGGGCATACCGAGCGATTCAATCAGCAAAATCTGGGAACATACGGCAAAATCCCGGGCTGGAAACGTGATGTTAAACGTTGGACACAATGGAAGGAATAAAAAATGAAAACAGGATTTCTGAAAAAATGCGCTGTGTTTGTCAGCGCGGCGGCGATTTTGCCGTTGTTTGCAGCCGTATCAACCCGGACGGCGGAAATGACCCCGCAGGGCAGCGGCATGACTTTGAAAAACAAACTTGCCGGACGGGATTGGAAAAATGCCGTTATCAATATGACACTGTTTGACGGCAAAAGCGGCAAATACTTTGCTGAAAAAGCCGTTGTCACCGATTTGCAGGACAAAATCAAAGTGGAATTCAAAGGTGCAGATTACACTTACTCCACCACGTTTGCCGCCCGCGGCGACCTGATTTACGGCGAAGCGGCATTTGTCAACAACAGCAAAGCTGAAAAATGGATCGAACCGGGGATCACTGCCAAAATCGCATTTACCAAAAATCCCACGGTCTTCTGGGACGGATTCGGCAAAACCCGCAACATCGGCAAAAAAGTTTTGGAACGCGAGGGCATCAAAGGCACGGTACTGGAGCATATCGGCTCCAAAGAATTGCCGTTTACTGCCGGGGCGGCATTTACCGGCAAAGGCGGGATGCATCTCGGTCACGGCATTTTTGAACCGGTCAGTTACAGTGCGGTCTATTACGTTCCGGATAAAAAAGAGCTGACCTTTACCCAGCGTCATGCGGTGCATCCGGGCGAAACGCTGAAATTCACCTGGATCATCGGCAGTGTCAACGCTGAATTCGGCGGCCCGGAAGCAGTCATCCAGCAGCATTATGATGCGTTCCCGGAACGCTGGGCGGTCGATCAGGAAAATCCCTACATCTGGGGCAATTCCGCCCATTATCTGAATTGGAAACACAAACCCATTCCCGAAGAGACCCGCCGTTTGAAAATGACCAACGACTGGGCGTACTGCGCCTATAAACGTGCCGGTGACATTGCCTGCCGTCCGGAATTGTGGGACTACAAACTTCGCAACCCGATCGTCATTCCGAACTGGGCGCGTTTCGGCGGTCAGAAAGTGCCGATGTATAAAATCAGCCGTGAAGATTTCCTCGAACTCCGCCGCAAAGAATACCGCAAATACGGTAAGCGTTACGGTCAGATGTTCTACGCCAACTGTGCCGGGACGTGGTGCGAAATCGATTTGGCGAAAAAACTTTATCCCGATGCCGTCAATAATCTGGATCCGGATGCCAACCATATCCTGAAAAAATGGAGTACCTGGCACGACTGGGAGATCCGCGTTTTTTCCATGGGAACCAGTTTCGCTGACGCATTCAAACGTGACATGGTGCAGTTGACTGAGGAGCTCGATCTGCCCGGATTTGCCTTTGACTGTGCCACCGGCGGTGTTTCCTACTACGGGCCGGCGACGAAAAAACATCTGCCCGGCAGAGCGTGGGACAAACGCGGGGTTTTCATCGACCAGTTTGTGGCGGTCAACCACATGGTGGAATTTATCCACTCCATCCGCCCGGGCATGGTGGCATTCTGCAATGGTCAGGTCAAAGGCGATCTGCTGATGTTTGAGCGTGACTTCGCCCGCACCGATGAAGTTTCCAAAATGATGCCGCTTTATATGTGGTATATCGGGCCGCGTCCGGTGACGGTCTGGGGCGGTGCCAATGTGGTGGATATGCTCGCTGACTGGCGTAATTTCACTCCAAATGAGTTAAAAGAGATGTTCAGCAAACTGGGGACGTTTTATGTGTTCAACCAGTTCAAATACGGCATGACTGCGATCGACTACAACTGGAACGGTCTGGGCGACCTGCAGTATATTTTCCCGGAATTGTTTGAGTTGCGCCGGGCGGGCTGGCGTGCCAATATCCCGGTCAAACTGGACAAAAACGTCTACGCCCCCTATAAAGGAGCGTACGGCAAAGCTGAAAACACCTTCTTCTTTTTCGGCAACTCCAGTGCCAAACCGACCACTGGCGGAGCAGCTGTTGACAACGAATTGCTGACCGCCGTCCCCAACGAAAGAATGGTCTTTGTCAAAAAAATGCGCCGCACTGCCACACTTGCCAACCGTTTCCGGGGCAAATACACCAATTTCCGGGCGATTCTGCCTTCCAGAGTGCCGGTATTGTACGAAACCGCCTGTGCCATTACCGGAGCGCCGGAAAAAGTTGATCTGCTGGCAAGCAGTAAAAAAGATTTTGACAAACAGGTTTTTACCGTTAAAATCCTGAAATCTGCCGACTTCACCGGTTCAATCAAAATCCGTGCCATCCGGGGATTTGAGGCGGTGCTGAAACTCAACGGTCAAGAGATCGCCCCCGGCAGTTCGCAGCAGTTGAAATCCGGCGACGTCATCACCGCCGAATACACTTCCAAAGTTATCGCTGTGAAAAAAGCGGATATCATGAAATTTGCCTGCGGGAACAACCCGAAAAATGTCAAAGTCAAAGTTTTTGCCGCCGCAGATGATAAAGGTGCGCTGGCGGCGGCGGCGCAGCTGCAAGACTTTTTCAAATACCTGAAATCCAAAAAAGTCATCAACCGTTACCAGCTTGACCTTGTCAGCGACCCGGCGCAGTGCGGCAATGCCGGAGTGATTGCGCTGGATTCCCGTGCCAAAGCGGCAAAAATCACCGTGAGTGCCAACGGCGGTATCAATATCGCCGCTGCCAACGCTGCGGAATTGGAAAAAACGGTGGAGCAGTTCCTCGACCTGATGGATCTGCGGTTCCCGTATACGTTCCCGTTCAAACCGAATAAAGGCATTCCCAAAGAATTGCTCAGCCACGCCAAATTGCTGAATAAAGCGCTGCCGGCACGCAAATTCTTTGATTGAGAGGTGAAAAATGAAACGTATCATTGCTTTGGTTTTGATTTTGTGCGGTGGCGTGGCGGTAAGTGCCGCGCCGCAGATAACTTCGCAGGAACTTGCTCCGGAAACTCCGGAATACACGCTTGATAATGGCGTATTGCAGGTCAAGTGTATTCCGGCGGCATCGGGGCTGATCACGGGATTCAAGTATCTGCCGGAACAGCGGCAGATGATTTTCCCGCACAAATTCACGCTCGTGCAGGATGATTTGCTGCCGTCCCGGGTCAGTATGCGCCCCTGCGGGATGCGGGAGCTTGCCAACCGGACCAAAATGGAGTATTTTATCGGCTACCGGGTCAAAGATGCCCGGACAACCCCGGCGGCGGCAGTGCTGAAACTTTACAGCCGGGCGTTTTACCGTCATAATATGATCGCGGATAAAACCGTCACGCTTCCGGCGGACAGTTCCAAAATTTCTGTCCGGATGGATTTGACCAGTCAGGTCAAAACCGAACCGGTGATTTTCTGGATCAATGCGCTGGCGAATCTGGACACAACGCGTGACACCACGCTGGTACCGGTGCAGAAAAATGCCGCCCCCCGTTATAAGTACAGTATGAATGTCTTTGATACTTCCGGTATCTATGTGGATAAATTCATCATCCCGCAAACATTGTTTGCCGCCCCGTTGAAACCGTGGTACGGCCGCATTTCGTCGCAGGGCAAACCGGGGGTGCTGGTGCTGGTCGTGCGTGGCGATGCCGGCAAACGTCTGGTCGAACACGGCTTTATTTGCGGCTGGAAAAGCGAGATCATGCCGATCCACACTACCGAATTGCGCTTCGCCGGGCCGGAAATGGACAAAGGTGACAAATGGTCGTTTGAGTACGATTATATTTATTTTGCCAAGTTGCAGCAGCTGCGGGACGTGGCGGGGGATTACGGGATTGATTTGCAGGGCAATACGCTCCATATCGCTTCGGCAGTTGTGGCGGCACCCGGCACAATGAAATTGACCTGGGACGGCGGGGCGGCAGAGGTCGCACTTCCGGCGCTCAAACCGGGTGAAGTTTTCAAATACGAATTGCCTGCCGGGGCAAAAAATATTTCCGGCACGATGCCCGGCGGTGAAAAATTTGACATTCCGGTGCTGTTGACGGAACAATGCAAATAAAAAGCGGTAAAAAAGCATAAAAACATTTGCCAAAGCGGCAGAAATTGACTATAATATATTGGTACTGTGTTTATTTAAATATAACGAAAGGAAAATATTATGAGTACAGAACCCGTCGCTGTGACCATCTCCGGCGCGACAATTTACGATTATCTTGATATCGTGGGCGAGGACAACAGTTTCAGTTTCTCAAGTGTGGCTTGGGATACCGAAAACAACCAGTTCGTTGATGCGACCATCACTTTTGCCGGTAAAATTGCCAATTATGAATGGACTCCGGGATATGCGCCTAAAAAGGCAGACGGGAAAACAGATTACAGTTTTTTCGATAACGACCTTGCCGTAATCGGCGGTTCTTTTAATAAAGCACATTCGTATGCGTCGTCAAACTATGAAGACAAATCCCTGCTTTATTACGATGTGACGGTGACAACAAAGGGCCCTGCAGTGCAGACCACCGGTACGATTTATGTTGTCGGCGGTACATACTCTGAAATTACCATGACAGGCGGATCCGGTTCAGGTGGTGCCGCATTCCGTTCCCGGGGAACTGGAGCCGATGTGTTTGCCATTACTGCCAAAACAGCGATCATTGACGGCAAAGAAGTTAAAGTCGGGACTCTGATTACCGGCAACACCGTAACTGCCGGTATCGGTGGTGCGGTCCATACTTTTCACTCTGGAACCAGATGGTATATTGATGGAGCCACATTCTCTAAAAACGCCTCTGGATATGCTCCTACCACAGGTGCGCACGGCGGCGGGGCGATTTGTAATCAGAGTTCCCCACGCACTATGGTAAAAAATACTTTGTTCGACAGTAACTATGCCGCGTGGAAAGGCGGTGCTGTTACTGTCATGAACACTGCCAATAATTTTTCTGCTTATAATTGCCGTTTCATCAATAACAGTGCTGGTAACAATGGCGGTGCCATTAATTACAACTCTGGAACGTTGACTGTTGACAGCTGCTATTTTGAGGGTAACAGCGCAGTTGGAAACGGTGGTGCTATTTGCATCAACGGTGACTCTGCAATTGTTGCCAACTCTGTTTTTGCCACTGCCACCGATACCATTTATAACTCTGGTACGCTGACGTTTTCCGGCAATATCACGCTGAATGCAAACTTGGGCGGTACTGGAACTTTTAATACTGCCGGGGCGAACTTCACCATCGGCAAAGACGTTGACCTCAACGGTGTTGACTTCAGCAATGCCACTATCACCGTGGACGGTGCGGATTATCTCACCGATACGCTGATCGCCACCGGAGTCGGCGGTGCAGGCACACTCAACGTCACCAACAATAAATTTATGATTTTGACTCTGGACGGCACGAATTTGTGGCTGAAAGAGATCGCCGGCGATACGATTACTGAAAACAGTTACATCGGCGATGGTCTGAACATCATGGCCAAAGGCAACGTCGATACGTTCTTTGCGACCAAAGGCGATGAAAAAGAGATCGCCACCAAAATTTCCGGCGGCAAAGTTGAGAGCAACCTCGTTGGCGGTGCGTATGCGAAAGCAACCGAAGCCGGTTTCAGCGGCGCAACTATCGGTAATGTTGAGCTGCTTATCGGCGGCACTGCCGAAGTGGCGGCAAAAGTTTATGCTGGCGGCTACCTTTATGGCAACGGTACAGATTCTGCGGAAGCGCAGATGAAAGTTACCGAAGTCAACATCAACATTGACGGCGGTGCAGTTTCGACCAATATGTATGGTGGCGCACATGCCCGCCAGAACGGTAACGCTAAAGTTGACACCGTCAACATCACCGTCACCGACGGCAGTCACGGCCGCATTTATGCGGGCGGCTGGGCGGAAAAAGGCGCACAGAGCCACGTCGGCATTTCCAATGTCATCATTTCCGGCGGCACGGTCGATTACCTCTACGGCGCCGGAGCGAACGCTGACGGCAAAACCTACGTCACCACCACGAACATCACCGTTTCTGATGATGCGGTGGTCAACACGATCTTCATGGGCGGCCGCTACGGTTACAGCTGGGTTGATAATGTGAATTTGACCTTTGCCGGTGAAAATAAAGAATTGACCCGTCTTTCCGGGGTCAGCAGTGCGGGTATGGATTATGCCAAAGCGACTGTTGTTGAGTTGGCGACCAACGTCACCGCCGATTTGATCGACTATGTGGACAAATTCGTCATCAACGAGGGTTACACGCTTACGGCGGTCGACGAGTTTTACCTCGGCGATCGCAACAATGAAACCGGCGCAACTGAAGATTTCACGACGTTTGACTTCATCGCCGAAGGCGAAGCCAACTGGACGGCGGTCGCCGGTATCAGCGACTTCACCAACGCCAAATTCGCCGTCAACGGCATTGAAGGAAGCGAATGGAAAGACAACGTGATGGCGATCGGAGATTACACTCTGACCCGCAGTGATGCTGATAAAGATGGTAAATACATCATCGCCATCACCAAAAAATAATCACCAAACGCAAACGCCCGGAGCGACCCTCCGGGCGTTTTTTTTGCAGGGGCTCACGCCGCGCCCTTTTCACGGCGTAGTGAAACGCAGACGGACTCGCTCCTCAGCTCCGCTTCGTCGCTAACTCCGGCTTTGCGTAATAACTCCCGGTATTCCCAGTACGCTTTGCATCCATAAAAAACGCCCGGCAGGACATCCTGTCGGGCGTTTGTGTTTGGTAAAGATTATTATGCGTTGGTAACTTGCGCCAGCGTCACTTTGTTGTTGGTGCGATCAAGAGTCAATTTTATGGTCAAATCATCTTCGGTAACCGTCATCACGTCACCATCCCAAGTGCCGATGGCACCGTTAATGGAGAACTGGGCGTTGGCGAAGTCGCTGATACCCGCAACTGCCGTCCAATCTTTATCCAGACCGTCGGTGATGAAATCAAATGTGGTCACACCAGTGGTTTCACCTGTTGCGGTACGGTTGCCGAGGTAGAAAGCGTCTTTCGCCGTAAGCAGACAATCTTCGTTGATGACGAATTTGTCCACATAGTCGATCAAATCGGCGGTCAGGTCGGAAAGGACGTTGACCACGGTATGTAGAGCATTGTCCACCCCGG
>SUVU01000006.1 GCA_015061865.1 Lentisphaerota bacterium | reverse complement strand
ATGCGGGTGAGGATGTAGTTGCAAGTGCCGTTCATAATACCGTAAATGCGTTCGATCCGGTTGCTGACCAGACCTTCACGCAGGGATTTGATAATGGGGATACCACCAGCGACGCTGGCTTCATAGCAGAGGTCGGCACCGCTTTTTCCGGCAGCGGCGAACAATTCCTCGCCGTGGTGCGCCAGCAGCGCTTTATTGGCGGTAACGACAGATTTGCCGGCATTGAGGGCATCAAGGATGAATTTTTTTGCCACGGTGGTACCGCCGACCAATTCCACGACGATGTCACACTCACGGATGACTTCGGCGGCATCGGTGGTCAACACCCCGGCAGGGACCCGGACTCCGCGGTCGGTTTTAATGTCCAGATCGGCGATTTTATGCAATACCGGGCGGACACCGGTACGTTTGGCGATACAATCGTTGTTGAGCAACAGATTTTCAGCGACACCGGCACCGACGGTACCGAACCCGATAATACCTACTTTATACTCTTTCACGGCAAAAATCCTTTCCTGAAAAGGGATAAATCAGTTATAACTACACACATTTAAATAATATAGCACTGCAACGGATTATTTGCAATAACTGTTTTTATTACAATTTGCCGGTTTCCGCCATAAAGTGCCGGAACTTGACAATGCCATCAAGGAGGAATATATTATGACGATAGAGTTGTTTACATAGAATTTACTGTTCAAATTGAAACCGTTTCGCTTTTCCTGCAAAGAGATAAGCTCTCTTTACAGGAAACAGTGTTTTTGCAAAACAGGGGAAATATTTTGATAGCGGTAGTTATTCCGACTTTGAATCCGGATCGGGCGTTTCTGAAACTTGCCGGTGCGCTGCTGGATGCGGGGGTCGATCAGCTGGTGATCGTCAACGACGGCAGCCGGGCCGGGCGCAGCCGTATTTTCCGGGAACTGGAACAGCGTGACCGCTGCAAAGTCCTGCACCACGCCCGCAATCTGGGCAAAGGCAGGGCGTTGAAAACTGCATTCAACTATCTTCTGGTGCATGAGAAACGGTGCCGCGGCGCCGTAACTGCCGATGCCGACGGTCAGCACTCGGTGGCTGATATTCTGCGGGTGGTCAAAATGATGAAAAAATCCGGCAGTAAAAATCCGTTTGTGCTGGGGGTGCGGGATCTGGACAGCGGCAATGTGCCGTGGAAAAGCCGTTGCGGCAACAAAATCAGCCGGCTGCTCTTTAAGCTGCTTGCCCGGATCAATGTGCAGGACACCCAGACCGGACTGCGGGGTATTCCCCGGCATTTCATGCGGCGGCTGCTGGATGCGCCCGGCGAACGGTTCGATTTTGAAAGCACCATGCTGATCAAAGCCGGGAAACTGCATCTGCCGGTGGAGCAGCTCATGATCGACACCATCTATCTGAACGGCAATGCGGGGACCAATTTCAATCCGCTGACAGACTCCTGGCAGATCTGCAAAGTCCTTTTCGGGCAGACATTTGTGATGTTTATGCTGTTTGTGACCAGCGGTTTGCTCTCTTTTGCCGTAGACATCGGGATATTTTCACTGCTGATGAAGTTCATCACTCCCGGCAAACTGTTTATTTCCACGGTGGCGGCACGGCTGATCTCGTCGGTCTGCAATTATTGCCTGAACCGCAATTTCGTATTCAAATACACCGATCCGAAACGGCAGGATGCCATTGGCGATCTCCGTTCGCTGACGATGTATTATCTGCTGTGTGTATTTATTCTGGCGGGCAGTTATTATTTCACCCGCGGTTTGATTTATGTGACCGCCGGAGATCCGGTCGTGTGCAAAGTGCTGGTGGATACAGTGCTGTTTCTGACCAGTTTCACTTTGCAGAATGTTTTGATTTTCCGGCGCAAAAAGGACGATTTGTAAAATGTTGATATTGACCGGATTGCTGTTGGGCTGCTCCGGCGGCGCATTTGCGGCGGCGTTTTTCCGCCGGCGTATCGAGATCACCCTGCCGGCGGCATTGATGACCAATGCGCTGGCATTGTACGGATGTTTTCTGCTGAAAATCCCGGTGGCGGGAGTCTGGGGCATCGCCGCCGTGAATCTGGTGCTGCTGATCGCCGGATTGTGGCGGGCCAAGCGTAACCGGGGGCAGTTCTGCCGTTATTTTTTCACGCCGGGTCTGGCGGCATTCGGCTTTTGGAGTCTGGTGCTGCTGCTGTTGAGCATCGGCAGACAATTTGACTCCTGGGATGAATTCACCCACTGGGGATGTGTTGCCAAAATGACCTTTCTCACCGGCAGACTTTCCTGCGAATACGGTACGGCGCTCGAACATGCTTATTATCCGCCAATCATGCCGGTATGGCAGTATTTTTACTGCAGTTTTTCCGGTGGTTTTTCAGAAGCGGCGGTAATTTACGGCACCAATCAGCTGCTGGTAAGTTTTTTTCTGCCCGGCATGTTGCGGGTAAATTGGCGCAACTGGCGCAGCAGTATCTGGTATACGCTGTTGATCCTGCTGATGCCGCTGGGATTTCTGGCGGCGTTTTACACGGTTTATGTGGACGGGGTGCTGGCGGCGGTGATGAGTTATGCTCTGGCGCTGATATTATTGTATAAACGGGCAAATTTCAGCCGTATCTGGTATCTCTCTGCGGCAATGGCGTTTATGGCGCTGGTCAAAGATTCCGGCAAAGGTCTGGCAGCACTGGTACTGCTGACCGCACTGGTGCAAATACTGGTTTCTCCGGCTCAACGCCGTAACTGGCGCAGTTATCTGACCGTGGTGTGTCCGGCGCTGTTTATGCTGCTGGTGGCGTATTCGTGGAAATACCTCATTGACCTCTACGAGTGCCATGTGATTTTTTCCAGTGCCAAAATCAGCGCCGCTGCGATCTGGAACGCATTTGTTCACGGCGAAGTCCCCTACGCCCGGGAGGTGCTGCTGCGCTGGATGCTCCGGCTGATCAGCGGCAATCCTGTCGAAGTGCTGGGCGATCTGCACAGCTGGCGGGTGGTACTGCGGGAATTCAACTGCGGCTGGCTGGTCTTTATTCCGGCGCATGTACGGCTGGCGCCGCTGCCGCTGATGATATGTTTCAGCGGCATACTGCTTTATGTCCGGCAATTTTGTACGGTGGTGCAGCTGCGCAAAAATCTGCTGCTGGCGGCGGTGATGTTTCCGACAACAGGGATGCTGTTTGCCGTTACCATGCTGATCTATTATGTCTTTTCTTTCACCCGGGCGGAAGCGCTGATACTGGCATCGTTTGAGCGCTACATGAGTACAGTACTGCTGGCGGAATTTCTGGCGGCGCTGTTTCTGATCCGGCAGGCAGTGCCGCGCCGTAAAAGCATCGTGCAGAAGCGGATCTGGTGTATCTGGTATATATTGCTGCTGCTGCCGCTGTTGTGCTGGCCGGATATGGTTTTCGGCATCATCCGGTCCAGCGCCCATAATTACACCTACCGCCGGCAGGGCATGGATCTGGTCGCCGCCCAGTTGACACCTCACTTGCGGCAGGGCGAAACGATCGCCGTGGTCGATCAGGGCAGTTTCGGTGAATTTTTCTGGCACATGCAATACACTTACAGTCCGCAACTGGATCTGAAACAGCCATACAGTGTGCGCCACCATGAAACCGTCCGGGCGGCAAAAGGGCGAAAAAACGAGTACGCCAAAGTCATTTCTCCGGAAAATTATATACAGCGCTGTCAGCAGAATGAATTACTCTACTGCCGTCATGCCGACAGTTACTTCCGGCGGACATACGGCGAAGTTTTCGCCTCTCCGATCCGGGACGGCAGAGTTTACCGGCTGCATCAGGGCAAATATCACCTGCTCCCGCTGAAAGATGTCGTGCTGGATTTTGAAAACTACTGCTATTTAGTGCCGGATCGCAACAGTAAAAAGAACTTCACCTGGTCAGACGGCTTTATCACCTGCCGTACCGGCGGCAAACAGGGGAATTGTCTGCTCCAAATCCATTCGCACGTCACCGTGGTAAATGATACACCGTTCAAAGAACTGATCCTGCACGGCAATGTCCGGGGTGAAGCGGTAACAGTGAAACTTCATTGCGAAACTAAAACTGCAACCCCTTGGCAAGTGACTTTGCCACCCGGCAAAAACGAATACGTCATTGCCATGCCGCCACTGGCACCGGGAAAATTTGCACTGGAATTTTCCTCGACAGCCCCCGCTGAAATCTGCATCGACGAAGTGATCCTGCGGGCACTTTGACTGGAAACAAACGTCAAGCCGTGCCAAAGACGGCGGCGTGAGCCACTGCAAAAAAGCGTGACTCGCCGTTATCAGGAGAGTGCGGCAAGCAGGCTGCGCTCCTCTTTTTTATCCGTGGTCAAAGCGGCAGTGTCGCTCAAGTTTGCAGCTCCTTGCAGGTCATTGCAGTAGGCAAGAATGTCCGTCTGCGGGGCAAAGAGCGCTTCCGGGGCGGCAAAGGCGGCAGCGTAGAGTGCTTCGGCGGCACGTGCCGGAGCCAGCGGCTGTTTGATGGTGATTTTGCCGGTTTTCGCTTTGCTTTTGTTGTTGGCGGCATCGACGGCGACCATCGAATAGGAGTATTTGCCCTTATTCAAGCCGGTGATGGTGTATTTCGTGACCGAACCTTTGAGGGTGACGGTTTTGCCGTTGCAAGTCAAAATGTATTTGGTCACGCCGACGTTGTCTTTGGGCTTTTTCCACGTCAAAACAGCGTTGTTGCCGGAAACTTTTACTTTTACTGAAACATTTGAAGGTGCAGTCATGTCTTTGACCGTGAAAGACTTGCGACTGCTCCAGGCGCCGACGTTTTTGTTTTTGTCAATGGCACGGACACGGTAAGTGTGTTTGCCGACCGTCAGTTTGCTGATGGAAACGCCCGTTTTGGTCGATTTGTAAATTTTGCCGTTATCCAGCTGGATTTCGTACCGGGCGATCTTGCCGGAATTGTCCTTTGCCGCCGACCAGCTGAATGTGCCTTTGTACTTGCTGGTGACGACAGGATTTTTCAGCGTGACAACTTTTGACGGCGGGGTGACATCTTTGACGGTGAGATTGACTTTTTTCGCCGAACTCTTATTGCCCGCCGCATCGTAAGCGACCACTGAAACTGCCACTTTGCCCACCGCAAGTCCGGTCAATGTGATGGCGGCGGAAGCGGAGGTCAATTTTTTCTTGCCGTAAGCGATCACATATTTGGCGATTTTGCCGTTGTCAGTTGCGGAAATTTTCAGTGTGGCGGAGTAACCTTTGACGGTGGCGGCGACTTTTCTGATTTTCGGTGCGACAGTATCTTTGACTGTAAGGGTCTTGCTCGCCCACGCCGAATATTTCACCGGCAATCCTGTTCCGGTATAGACGGCACGGACGCTCAAAGTGTGCGTCCCGACGGCAGCTTTGGAAATTTGATAGGCAGTGCCGTAAACTTTAATGGTTTTATCATTCAATTTCACCTGATACGAAACGGTGAGCCGGTCAACATCCTGCGCCTGCCACGACCACGACAGCTGCTCTTTTTTGGCGGTGCCGGACAGAGTCGGCGAATTTTTTGGGGGCAGCGGCACGATATTGCTGACTTTATAACTGCTTGAAACGGTATTGCCAAACGCATCAGCGGCACGGAAATAGATCGTCCGGTTGCTGTTTACCGTGAGCGAGCCGGTGTAATCCTGCCAGGTTTTATTGTCGAATGAATAGAGTTTTTTCACCGAATCTGCGGTGTATACAGCCGTGACCGTTACCGGATCGTAACTCAAACCGGAAGTATTGAGTTTGATCGCCGGTTTTGCCGGAGCAGTTTTGTCGATATTGGTAACTTTATAAGTGCCGACATCAGAATAAATTCCGTTGGCGGCTCTGCTGCGGAAATAATAAGTGCCATTGGCGGCGGCGGAAACAGTGCCGGAACATTTGTAGTATTTTTCACCGTCCAGGGAATACTCTTTGGTCACGGCATCTTTGTTGAATGTCACCGCCAGGATCACGTTTCTATTGGTGATTTCCGTGGTACTGGCGATCACTTGCGGGGCTTCATGATACCGGACTTGCTGCAGATCACCGGTTTCAAAAGCGATGACCGTGATCGCCCGCAAAGCGCGTTCTTCACCGGAATATTTGTAGGTGCCGCCCCATTTCATCCGCTGATTCTGCCGGTAAGTATCATCGAAAATGATCTCTTTGGTATCTTCATTATAGCCGTAACCGACCATGGAGTGCCCCACTATGGAGATCAGTACCGGGCGCCCGGCGTCGATCTCTGCCATATAATCTTTGAATGTAAACGAGCCGCCGGCGGTATCGACTTTTTCGGTGTAAGTAAGTTTATCATCAAGATCATAGCCTTTGCTCTGCACATAGAGTTCCAGACCGTATTTATAGTCAACATATTTTACCGGGATATTTTCTCCGCCGAAATAATAAGTCTGCCCGGTGCTTTTCAGCCATGCCAGATCGCAGAAATAGTGCGATGTGGACAAATCTCCGTTGCCCCGCCAGTATTGGTTGGTGCCGATATAATCTGCCAGACAATCCCATTCGTCGATATTGAGTCCGTTGGCAACTTTGCCGCCAATGTAAGTATATTTTTTCTCGCTGGCGGCTGTCTGGTCAAAAAAGCGGTCAACGTGTCCATGCGTGACTGCGGCGCTGCCAAGTACGCTGTCAAACTCGTTTTTATTGTAAATATTGCCGTCACTGCCCCGGGAATCAAACGCCACATTGCCGTCAATAACATCGGAGAGATCGTACCCCTGATAACCGTAGAGATCATAATAACCCAACAGCATCGCCATTGCCGTAACGGTACAGCCGTACATGTATTCCAATTCCGGCATTTGTCCCTCAACGGTGATGTCACCGGATTGCAAATCAGCTGAAACGAATTCCAGTTCCGGTTGTTTTTGAGATTCAGTCAACATAGCGCCTCCTTTTACGGATGTCAAAAAACAAATTTATTCACTAATATACTTGGTAATCAATGTTTTTGCAACATTACTTTTTAAAAAAACAGCCGTTTTCTCAAAGTACATGGAGTGGAAATATCTGTTTTACGGGATATATTATACCTGAAACCATCTATCAGCAAAATCAGGAGAAATTCTTATGAAAAAATATTTGTTATTGGCTTTGGCTTTCGGGAGCATGGTTTTGCAGGCGGCGGTGACGGTGCCGGATATTTTTTCCGACCGGGCAGTGCTGGCAAGACACGAAAATGTCCCGGTTTTCGGGGGCGGCATCCCCGGCGAAAAAGTCACCGTGAAATTCAATGATCAAATCCGGGAAACCATCGTCGGCACCGACGGCAAATGGGAAGTGGCGCTCAATTTGAAAAATTCCCCGACCGGTCCGTTCAAACTGCACATCAATGACCGGGTGATTTCCGATGTCATCGTCGGTGAAGTATTTCTGCTCTCCGGGCAGAGCAACGCTGAATATCTGCTCCGGAATGTGGCTGGATTGGAGGAGGCGATCCGGCTGCCGGAAAACCGCTTGATCCGCCACTTCAAAGTCAAAAACACCACTTCCGCCGTCCCGGTCGCCAAATTGCAGGGGCAGTGGGTTTACGCCAACAGCCGGAATCTGCCGTCATTTTCGGCGCTCGGTTATTTTTTCGCCAAAAAACTGCACGATACACTGCATGTCCCCGTCGGGATCGTCAATTCCAGCTGGGGCGGCACCTATCTGGAGAGCTGGATGAGCCAAGAGAGCGTCGCTCCTTTCCCCGCCGCAGTGAAAATGGGGGAAAAACGTTTGGCTGATATGCACAGTTATCCGGAACGGTTCAAAAAATTTCTCGCTCAAACTGCCGCCTGGGAGCAGAAATACGGCCGCACCGACAGCCCCGTGAAATTTCCGGGCAAAGATGCCCTCTGGCAGGAACATTCCGGCAGTATTTCCGGCGGCGGCATCTGCTGGCTGCGCAATAAAATCACCCTGTCTGAAGCGGATGTCACCAAAGGTTTCCAGATCTATCTCGGCAGACTGTACGCTCCGGCAAAAGTCTACATCGACGGCGTGGAAGTCCTCAATGGCGACGTCAATACCGCCTGGAGCCATAAGCCATTCGGTACTTGGGTCAAACCGGGCAGATTCACCGCCGGAGAGCATGAAGTAATGATCCGTTACTGGATCTCCCACGACCACATGCACCTGCCCCAGCCGTTCCGCTTCGGCAGCTGCAAAATTGACGGCAAAAACTGGGAGATCTACCGGGAAAAGAGCTTCCCGAAATGCACCGGAGAAATGCGGAAAACCCGTCCGGTACAGCTGGGCAATGCGCCGGTAACCGCCGGACAGTGGTACCACATCTACAATGCGATGATCCACCCGCTTTTCCCCTTCCGCTTTGCCGGTGTACTCTGGTATCAGGGCGAAGCCAACGCCACCCGTTATCAGGGATACGGCGAGCTTTTTTCGGCGATGATCACCGATTGGCGGCAGAAATTCCGGGATGAAAAACTGCCCTTTTTCTTCTGCCAGCTGGCTGCTTTCATGGATCCGGCAAGTAACCCGGACAGCGGCTACTGGCAGTATTTGCGGCAGGAGCAAAGTGAAGCATTGCAGCTGCCCCATACCGGCATGGTGGTCATCACCGATGCCGGAGAGATCCGGGACATCCATCCCCGGAACAAACAACTCCCCGGCGAACGGCTGGCAGCATTGGCTTTGAATAAAATTTACGGCAGAAACGTCCCCTGCACCAGCCCGACGGCGGTCAAATCTATCCGTCATAACGGCAAAGTGACCGTGAGTTTTTCCCATACCGACGGCGGTTTGACCGCCGCAGTCATCCCGGCACAGCTGCCGCTGAAAACCGGTAATCAAACCTTTACCAGACTGATCCGCCGTTCCCCGGCAGCACAGCTGGAGGGCTTCGCCCTGTGCGGCGCCGACGGCAAATGGTTCTGGGCGGATAAAGCGGAAATCAGCGGCGAAACCGTGGTCGTTTCCAGCAACAAAGTCGCCCAACCGGTGAAAATCCGCTATAACTGGAGCAACTACCCGATCGGCAACCTTTTCAGCCGTGCCGGTTTCCCCGTTGCCCCGTTTGAAACACCTGTAACCGAATAAAAACTTTTTACCCTCTGCAAGCGGTTTTTTTGATATTTTGCGGGGGTACGCTTTTTTTTGTGGGGGCTCACGCCGCGTCCTTGTCACGGCTTGGCGGCTGTTTTTTTGAGCAGGCAGTCTGCAAGCGGTTATTTTGATATTTAGCGTGGTTACGCTTTTTTTGTGGGGGCTCACGCCGCCCCCACGCCCCGGCGCCCGCCAAGGCGGGATTTTGCTCTTGGTGTGTCCGCGCTTTATGGCGGGTGGCTCGTTCGACTCGTGTGGCGCAATTCTGCGGCCTCTTCCGCCTTTTATGGCGAAAGAGGCACTGGTATTGCGCCACGGTTGCCGCATCCGGGGGAAGTTTCCCCCGGAGCCCCCTCGCTCCTCAGCTCCGCTTCGTCGCAGCTCCGGTTTGCAGTCTGCAAACGTTTTGAATGGATGCGGTACGGGGTGAGGTTTGCAGTCTGCAAGCGGGTTATTTGCAGACCGGTTGCGAGCCTCTTTGAGGCGAGCGCGCAGTCCGCATGCGAATGAACTGTGCGAAGCACAGCGGCAAGCGCAAGCGCCGCCGATGAGTGGAGGACGAGCAGGAGAGCCTTTACAACCCCCGGTTGTAAAGGCGAATGTAAATTGTACTGATACTGACGTAACCACGTTATAGCAGAGTCACGCCCCCTCAAGCCAAACGGTGTGAAAGTCTGCAAACATCCGCCGCAAGCGGAAAAGGTGGGGGTTTGGGGAGGAAAACCTCACCGTGTGGGGTTTCCCTCCCCAAGCGTAACCACGCAAAATATCCACTCAAACCACCCGCAGACTGCACACCTCAACCACCGCCGTCAAGCTGTGCCGGGGACAGGCGGCAGTAAATTTGCGGTCAGAGAGATGCGACGGCGCGTTTGAAAGATTCAGCGGAATTCAGGATGGTTTCTTCGGAAACGCAGAATGCCAGCCGGAAATATCCCGGCAGACCGAAGCCGCTGCCCGGCACTGCCAGTACCCGTTCTTTCAGCAGGGCGTTGATGAAAACTTTTTCATCTTTCACCGGGGATTCCGGGAAAAAGTAAAACGCACCCTGCGGCATGACGAAATTGATCCCGGCATCGCGCAATACCTGTGCCATGGCGTTGCGGCGGCGGCGGTAGATATCCAGATCGACCTGACAATCCCAGCATTTGGCGATCAGTTTCTGCGCCACGACCGGAGCGTTGACAAAGCCGAGGATCCGGTTGGTCAGCGTCAATGCGCCGAGTAATTCGCCGGAATTTTCCAGTTTCGGTGAAACTGCGATATAGCCGATGCGTTCGCCGGGGAGCGACAGGCTTTTGGAGAAAGAGCCGATCACCACGGCGCCGTCGTAGATATCCAGCAGTGACGGGATCTCCACGCCGTCAAAATTGAGGAAACGGTACGGCTCATCGGCGACGATATAGATCATTCTGCCGAATTTTTCTCTGGCGGCACGCAGAACTTCTGCCACGGCGGTCAATTCGGCACGGGAATAAATTTTGCCGGTGGGGTTGTTGGGGGAGTTGAGAATGATCGCCCGGGTTTTGGCGGTCACGGCGGCGGCGATCGCCTCGACATCCAGCGAAAAATCTTTTTTCGAAGCCACCGGTTTTAAACTTCCGCCGAAGTTTCCGGCATAAAAGCCGTATTCCACGAAATACGGCGCCGGACAGATCACTTCATCACCGCGACTTAATACTGCCCGGAAAAAGGCGTTGATGCCGCCTGCCGCACCGCAAGTGGCAATGATATTGGCGGCGGGAATGGTCATATTCTGCTCTTTGCTGACCAGTTTTGCCAGCGCTTCACGGGCGGAATTCTCACCGGCATTGGGCATATAGCCAAAGGCAAACGGCTGATCGCTGACGGCGGCAAGTTCGGTCATTGCCGCTTTGATTTCCGGCGGCGGCGGCAAGTCCGGATTGCCGAGACTGAAGTCGTAAACTTTATCCGCACCATACTGTTTTTTCAACTCGATCCCGGCTTCAAACATCCGCCGGATCATGGAGGAATTACTCAGAAAACCTTTTACTTCATCGGTCAGCAAATTCATTTTTTATACCTCAATATATCATTATGAAAAAATTTTACCGGCATTTACCGCAAGCCGACAGCAGTGCGGACTTTATCCAGAGTTTTTGCCGCTTCTTCCCGGGCGCGTTCGCCGTTTTTACGGAGCAATTCCTCTACAAAATCCATATTTGCCTCCAGCTCTGCCCGCCGCCGGCGCATCGGTTCAAAGTGCGCCCAGATTTTCTCAAACAGCGCCTGTTTGGCGTGACCGTAGCCGTAATTTCCTGCCCGGTAATTGGCTTTCATCTCCTCCAATTCCTCCGGCGTGGCAAAAAGTTTGTAGAGTGCCACGACGTTGCAATTTTCCGGATCTTTGACCTCCTCCAGACTTTTGCAGTCGGTCACAATGCTCATTACGGTTTTGCGCAAGGCTTTTTCTTTGCCGAAAATCGGAATGGTATTATTGTAACTTTTGGACATTTTCTGACCGTCGATGCCGGGGACGATCGCCACTTCGTTCTGGATATAGCCCTCGGGGATGGTGAAAATATCGCCGTATTCGTTGTTGAATTTGATCGCCAGATCCCGGGTGATCTCCAGATGCTGTTTCTGATCTTTGCCCACCGGCACCAGATCCGCCTGATAGAGCAGGATATCTGCCGCCATCAGCACCGGATAGGAAAAAAGTCCGTTGTTGGGCATGAAGCCTTTGGCGGTTTTGTCTTTATAACTGTGGGCGCGTTCCAGAAATCCCACCGGAGTAACGGTGTTGAGCAGCCACATCAATTCGCACACTTCCGGCACTGCCGACTGGCGGAAAAAGACCGTTTTATCCACATCCACACCGCAAGCCAGAAAATCCAGCGTGAGGTTGATGATGCGTTCACGCAGCTGTGCCGGTTCCGGGTTGGTGGTCAGGGCGTGATAGTCGGCGATAAAGAGGAAACTTTCGCCTTTTTGCTGCAAATCGCAGACTTGCCGCATTGCTCCGAAATAATTGCCCAGATGCGGCGTGCCGGAGGGCTGGATCCCTGTCAAAATTCTCATGTTGTTTCCTGTATGTTAGATTTACATTGTTATGTCGGTCACAGCAGACATCCGGTGGCGCCGTCGCCCGGAGCGCAGATGAAACTGTCCGCAGCGATCCCGGTCTGCTTTTTGTAGGCATCACAAACTTTTTCAGCGTATTGCGCCGCTTTTTCCGCCCGCACCAGATGGATGGTGATGCCGCCGAAACCGCCGCCGGAAAGCCGGGCGCCCAGACAGCCGGGGGTGGATTTGGCAATATCGATCAGAATATCCAGTTCCGGTGAACTGTTCTCAAAATTGAGGCGGCTGGATTCGTGAGACTCAAACAGCAGTCTGCCGAAACTTCTGATGTCCCCCTCGCGGATCAGCCGCATGGCGGTATTGACCCGGCTGCATTCCCAGATGACGTGCTGGGCGCGGCGGTATTCCCGCCACGAGAGGTTGGCACGGGCGGCGGCGATCTGTTCGGTGGAGACATCCCGCAGGGTTTTGACCGTTTCGCCGAATATCCCGGCAAGTTTCATTGCGGCACTTTCACAATCCTGCCGCCGGACGTTGTAATCCGAATCGACCAGATGGTGCTTTTTCATGGAATTTATCACCACAAACGCATACCCGGCAGGCAGCGTCAGCGTGTCGGTGACTTCCACACTGCGGAAGTCACTCATGATCAGAGAATCTTTGACCCCGAAAATCGAACTGAACTGATCCAGCAGACCGCTTTTCAGTCCGAGGTAATTGTTTTCCACCCCCTGACCGGCACGGGCGAGCAGGGCGGGATCGTTTTCCAGTCCCAGATTGTAGGCAAGGCTGAATGCCAGACCGCAGGCGACTTCCAGCGCCGCCGAACTGGACATCCCCGCCGACAGCGGGACATTGCTCTCCAATGCGGCACAGAATGCCTGCGCCGGCAGCCCGAAACGGCGCAATTCCCGGAGCATGCCGATAATATATTTGCTCCCGCCGCGCGGCGGCGGGCGGTCAATATCCGCCAGATCGAAACTCATCTCTCTGCCGTCACGGAAATCCATGATCCGGCACTTCGTCCCGGTCACCGGAGCCATCACAAAAGCCGTCACCTGTTCCACGGCACAGGAAAGCACCACGCCCTCATTGTAATCCGTGTGGTTGCCCAGCACCTCCAGCCGTCCCGGAGCCTGCGCTGCCGCCACCGGAGCAATGCCGTAATAATTCTGAAATTTACCGATCAAAGCATCGAGCATGATTTACCCGTCCTGTATTATATTAAAGCAATACTTCATCGGGGTAATATATCACCATCTGATTAAAAATCAACCGTTGCGCCGTGGTAATGGGATAAATTTTCCAGTTGAGACGGATAAAATTCCGATTTTTTTTGCAGTCAGTATTGCCTTTTTGCCGTTTTGTGTATATACTATGCAAAAAATGAAAACAGAGGAATTTTATGATATGGCAAATGATACTCTTTCCGGAGGAAATGAGACGATCCTGATCGTGGATGACCACGAAACTATCTGGGATTTTCTCATCGACGCTCTGCAGGAGTTGGGATATTCGGTGCTGCTGGCTGAAAACGGCTTGGATGCGGTCGAAATCTATGAATCCAATCCCGGTCAGATCGATCTGGTGCTGTTGGATATGATCATGCCCAAATCCGGCGGGCATCAGACTTTTATGCGGTTGAAAGCGATCGACCCGGAGGTGAAGGTGCTGCTGTCCAGCGGTTTTGTGTCCGAGCAGGAAGTCGCCGATCTGCTGGATGCCGGTGCCTGCGGATTTCTGCCCAAACCCCACCGCCTGCCGGTGGTTGCCGGCGAGATCCGGCGGATTCTGGATCAGCATAAAAATGGATGACTGGGTCGAGATCAAGCGCGATGAAGCGCACATCAAACGGGAGCGTGCCAAAGCCCGGGAATTGCGGAAAACACCCTATTTTCAGGAGCTTTTCCGCAAAGGTATCTGCCATTACTGCCAACAGAAATTTCCGCCGGACGAGTTGACTCTGGATCACATCGTCCCGGTCGCCCGCGGCGGCAGAAGCACCCGGGGCAATATGGTGGTCTGCTGTTTGAACTGCAATCAGCAGAAAAAATTCCTCACCCCCGCCGAAATGATCCTGCGGGAACTTGAACAGCAGTCCTGATCCCTATTGTTCCATTTGTTGTGATAAAATCTAACCGTCGGTGGCGCATCGCGGGCACTTTCGCGCCTTGCTTCTGTGCCGGTGCGGTCGAGTACGGTAGTACACTCCCGCACCGTACTCGGCGCAAAACGCGACATTGCCGCCCGCTGCATCCACCGGGTGCAATCAAACCGTTTTATGTTTTTGACCAATCATAATGTGTTCATTCGGTCTTGTATGTATGTTTCACAAAATTTGGGACATTACCTGAAAATTTGTTATATCAGGCGTCATTTTTTTTGATTGCAGCACTTGAATTTTTGCCGGGGGTGTGGTATGATAAGTGCATGATAAATAATATGATAAACAATTATCTGTAACTTGAAAGGCTGTAACAATGGCTGAGATCAACTTGACGGGGTCCGTGATTTATTCCAATGACGGCACCGTAACTGCGCTTCCGGCGATCACCGTGGGAGATGTGACGTTTAATATTTCCGGCACCGGCTCCACAACGGACAAATTCGCTGCAACCAGCATGAATAAGGTGGTCTTTTATGATACCAAACTGGAAAACGTCACATTTTCCACCAAGGAGTTGACGGGCGGCAACTGGGCGTTCATTGATACCGTTGTTACCGGCAATGACGGTACCGAGATCGGTGCCTCACTGTTGTATATGTTCGGTCAAAGCGGCTATAATGCATTGATTTCCGGTTCGACTTTCTCTGCCAATAATATGAAAAATGCTCCCGACTCCCGTGGCCTGATCGCAAACCGCGGCGGCACGATGACGGTCGATGATGCACTTTT
This sequence comes from Lentisphaerota bacterium, assembly GCA_015061865.1. Taxonomy (GTDB): domain Bacteria; phylum Verrucomicrobiota; class Lentisphaeria; order Victivallales; family Victivallaceae; genus UBA1784. Next base: position 26,320 of record SUVU01000006.1, on the reverse strand, counting down.
TACCGGCAATATCATGGATGCTTACGGTGCGATCCACCAGTGGGGCAGTGCCTCATGTACGATGAATATTTCCGGTTCGACATTTACTTACAACCACTCCGATGTCGGTGCGGCAATCAGTGCCCAGAGTGCCGGCTGGGTCAATATTTCCGGCGGAGCCGGCAGCAAAGCGATGCTTTTTCACGGCAATACTGCCACCAGCGGCGGGGCGATCTGGGGCGGCAATTATCACGGCAGATTCAATGTCAACGGTGCGACATTCAGCAAAAATATCGCGTCAAGCGGCGGTGTGGCGTACAATGAATTGATCCTGAATATCAACAAAGCCGCCGATGGCACCAAAACGCTTTTTTCCGGCAATACCGCCGGCAACGGCGGGGTGATCTACACTAAATTCAGAGCCTACAACACCTCTTTCGGATATCCCGCAGTCACGGTAAACGATGCGGTTTTTGAAGATAACTTTGCCACCGGCAACGGCGGGGCGGTCTATTCGACCCAAACCGATCTGGATATCCGGCGCAACACTTTTACCGGCAATATCGCACCTACCGGAAATGGCGGTGCAATATGGCTCAACGGCGATACTCACACCATGACCTTTGCCGACAACACTTTTACCGCCAATACCGGCAAAAGCGGTGGTGCGGTCTACATCAGTGCCGGGACGGTGTCGTTTGCCGGTGATGAATTCAGCAACAATATTTCCACCTCGTACGGCGGGGCGGCTTATATCAACGGCATGGTGACGTTTACCGACGTTGAATTTTCTGCGAATACCGGCTCCCGCGGCGGCGCACTGATCCTCAACAGCGGTTCGCTCCGGGTAACTAACTGTACTTTTTCCGGCAATACTGCCTCCGGCAATAAAAATTACGGCGGTGCGATTTATACCGGCAACGACGGTGCCGCAAATACCATCTGGGTCGACGGCTGTCAGTTTTTGACGCATAAAGATACGTTTTACAGTTATGCCGATGTCCGTTTTTCCGGCGACAACGTTTTCAATGCCTCGTTTTTCATGAATACTGATAAAGAGAAAACAGCTTATGCCGAAAAAAATGCTACATTCACCTTTAACAACGACACCAGTATCAGTTTCGGCGTGACCAATTTCCTCGGCAACAACACTATCACGTTTGCCGGTACTGCGGAAGTCGATATGAAGTCGCAGACTTTGACCGGAGTCAAGGTGGTCGTCAAACTTGATGCGGCTGAATTCTCCGGCGCCCGGACGATCGCGAAAAATTTCACCGCGGAAAATTTCACGCTGGACACCGATCTTGCCGTCAATAAAGATGGTTATATCTCTGTTGACGACGAATATTATACGGTCACTGTCGCCGGCAATGAGTTGAAACTCCTCAAAAACGGGGTCAAAGTCACCGATTCATTCACGCTGGCGCAGGCGGTCGCATCCAGTTACAATTACGTTGGTTTCGGGATTTCTGAAGTAGCGTTGACCGAAGCGATCACGGCAAAAAACAATCTGATGCTGGTCAATGATACTGTTGGACCGGTGGTGATTTCCGGTGGAGCAAACCGGTTTATGACCGTTGCCGGCAATATCAATGTCACATTGGACAGTTTGACGGTGAAAAATTTCACCCCGACCGGATTGGCAGGCGGTGCGATCGAGAATTACGGCAAATTGACCATTAAAAACGGTCTTTTTACCGGAAATTCCGCCATCAACCCCGGAGCGAACTTCAATGGCGGGGCGATTTGCAACGGCAGTGGAGCCACGCTCAATGTGACAGGTACGACATTCAGCAATAACTCCATTTGTACCAATAATGCCGGATACGGCGGCGGTGCGATCTACAATGCCGGAACTGCCAATATCACTGACGGCAAGTTTTTCAGCAACTCCATCAGCAAAGGCGACAGCGATACCTGCCGCGGTGCAGCGATCCACTCACAAGGCACGCTCAATGTTTACGGCGGCACATTCAGCGGAAATATTGCTAGCAACGACGCCCACGGCGCAATTTACGGTAACGAAAGTACCATCAATATTTACGGTAATACCGTGGATGGCAAAGTCACCAATGCCCTGTTTGACAGCAACAGCTGCGGGGCGGTTTACAGCAATGTCGGTGTGGTCAACGTCAATGATGCCACGTTTATCAACAACAGCAATTATGCGGCAGTGCGCGTGGTCGGCAGCAGCAAGTTGGGAGAATTGCATATTGACGGTGCCACGTTCTACAACAATACTGCCCATGCGGTTTATATAACCAATGTGACCGCCACGATCAGCGATTCCAAATTCCTGACGGCAGAGGACATTATTTACCTGAAACACGCCGATGCCAATTTGACTTTCAGCGGCAAAATCGACCTGAATGCCTCGCTGTCGGTCGAGTCAGGAAGTGTGAGTGTGACCGATGCGGACTTCGTTTTCGGCAACACCACTGCGATTTCGCTGGGCAGCATGAGTTTCAACGACAAACTCAGCACCATGAAGTTTGACGGAACTGCGGAAGTCAACTTTATCAATCAGTCGTTGAGCGATGTGGCATTGACGGTAAATGGTGCGCTTTATCAGGGCGAAGCGGTCACGATCGCCACCGGAGTCAGCGCTATCGGTGACTTTACGATCACTGATAAAGCCGATCCGTACCTGACACTGGAAGTCGTGAACGGCAATCTGCTGCTGAAAGAGATCGAAGCACAGATTTCCGGTGAAGAGGTCAAGTCCAGTTATACCGGTGACGGTGTGACGGTGATGGATGGCGGCGCAGTTGGCACGTTCTTTGCGACCAAAGACAACGGAAGCGAGATCGCCACCAAAATTTCCGGCGGCAAAGTTGAGAGCAACCTCGTCGGCGGAGCGTATGTTGCTGCGGGCAATACTGCGGAAGTTGATAAAGTTGAATTGCTCATCGGCGGCACTGCCGAAGTCGCGGCAAAAGTTTATGCGGGCGGCTACCTCTATGGTAACGCAGGAGATGCGGAAGCCGCCGCCGAAGCGCAGTTGAAAGTTACCGAAGTCAACATCTCCATCGACGGCGGTGCAGTTTCGACCAATATGTATGGTGGTGCGCACGCCCGTGACAAAGGTAAAGCCGAAGTCACTACCGTCAATATCACCATTACCAAAGGCAATCACAGCCGCATTTATGCGGGCGGCTGGGCGGAAAAAGGCGCAGAGAGCCACGTCGGCATTTCCAATGTCATCATTTCCGGCGGCACGGTCGATTACCTCTACGGTGCCGGAGCGAACGCTGACGGCAAAACCTATGTCACCACCACGAACATCACCGTTTCTGATGCGGCAGTGGTCAACACGATCTTTATGGGCGGCAGATATGGTTACAGCTGGGTCGATAATGTGAACCTGACCTTTGCCGGTGCGGAAAAAGTTCTGAAACGCCTTTCCGGGGTCAGCAGTGCGGGTATGGATTATGCCGATGCGACGGTGGTCGAATTGAAAACCAACGTTACCGCCAACCTGATCGACTATGTGGACAAATTCGTCATCAACGAGGGTTGCATGCTCACGGCGGTCAACGAGTTTTACCTCGGCGATCGCAACAATGAAACCGGCGCAACTGAAGATTTCACGACGTTTGACTTCATCGCCGAAGGCGAAGCCAACTGGACGGCGGTTGCGGGTATCAGCGACTTCACCAACGCCAAATTCGCCGTCAACGGTAGCGAAGCGCAACTTTGGGACGGCAAATCCGCCATTGCGATCGACGGCTACAGCCTGACCTATAACGCTGAAGACAAAACCATCAAACTGGCGCAGATCACGGCGTAAAACTCAACCAACCCCACCGCCCGGAGCTACCCTCCGGGCGTTTTTTTTGTGGATGCAAAGCGTACTGGGAGTACCGGGAGTTATTACGCAAAGCCGGAGTTCCGGTTTGCAGTCTGCAAGCGGTTGATTTGCAGACCGGTTGCGAGCCTCTTTGAGGCGAGCGCGCAGTCCGTATGCGAATGAACTGTGCGACGCAAAGCGGAGCAACAGCGGCAAGCGCAAGCGCCGCCGATGAGCGCAGGACGAGCAGGAGAGCCTTTACAACCCCCGGTTGTAAAGGCGAATGTAAATTGTACTGATACTGACGTAGCCACGCCATAGGAGAGTCACGCCCCTCAAAACGGTATGAAAGTCTCCCCACATCCGCCGCAAGCGGAAAAGGTGGGGTTTGGGGAGGAAAACCTCACCGTGTGGGGTTTCCCTCCCCAAGCGTAACCACGCTAAATATCAAAATCAACCGTCCGCAGACTGCAAAACTAAACCACGCTCGCATCCACTCACCCCGCCCGCAGACTGCCCAGCCGAACCACGAATTGTTGTTATGGGAAGAGCAGTTTGGGCATGACTAATTCTTCGCAGGGTTCTTTGCTGACGGCTTTAGCGGCTAGGAGTTTCACCAGTTTGGCGATATCCGGGCGGGCGGAAATGATGGGGTACGGGAAGTTGACGGCGGCGCGATCGCCGTTGAAACCGGTGATGATGCAATCATTGCGTTTCAGAGCCATAACGGCGGTAGCTCCGCCCATAGCGGCGATGTCATTGGTATATGCCAGACCTTTTATTTGCGGCTGTTCCCGGAGCAATTTGTCAGTATGGCGGCGTGCCTGATCAAAAATCACCTCGAAATAGTTTTCGTCGATCAATCCTTCGGACGGCATTTCGACGACATAACGGCGGACGATTGCGGAGAATTCCAGTTCGGGGAAGGTACGTCGCAGGGCGGCGGCACGGTCATCTCTGCCGCTGGTGGTGGCAGCGGTGCTGAACAGACGGAAATCATCTCCGCACTGCTGCCGGAGGTAATTCAGCAGTTCCGTCACTGCGGAAGCGGAATCGCTGGCGACGTAGCGGCGGTTGCCGGAAACGGAGTTGAAAATCATCCCGGCGCCGGCGTTTTGGATATCTTCGACGATTTTATCCACGCCCAGCGGCATCCCGATAAAGACGAAATTTTCCACGCCCCGGGCGAGAAATTCATCGACTTTGGTACGGGCGGCGGTTTCCGACAGCGGCAGGGTATGAAAATAGGCGGCGTAGCCGTTATCGCCGAATTCGGTCAATAATCTCAATGTCAATTCCCGGATATACTCTTTATTGCTCCCGTACTCGGTGGCGGCGAGAACTGCCACGGTGCGGGTGGGGATGGAGTGCATGAGTTTATAGCCGAAATTGATCCGGTATCCCAGCTCGGCAGCCACTTTACGGATGCGTTCGGCGGTGGCGGCGGAGCAGATGTTGCTGCGGTTATTCAGCACATGCGACACGGTCGCTACGGAAACTCCGGCGACTTCAGCAATTTTACGCATAGAGACCCGAACCGGCATATTTTATTCTCCTGTTAAATTATTATTGTCCCATTTGTTGTGATAAAATCCACCGGGTGCAATCAAACCGTTTTATGTTTTTGACAAATCATAATACCGTTAAATAATGATCGAGGTGAAAAATAATACCGCACCGACGCACAGCGGAATGGAGAAGTTGTCGTCCATTTTCAACTGTTTCTGAAATAATTCCGCCACCGCCGCCAACACCACTGCGGCGAAACCAGCCGGGTAAAAAATCCAGTTTGCTCCGGAAATCGCCAGCACTGCCGCCAGCGCCGCAAACCCCGCGATGATAAAACTGGCAAAACCCTCCCAGGATTTGCCGTTGACGGTTTTATGGCGGCCGAATTTTCTGCCGATGAGGGCGGCGGCGGCATCACCGGTGAGCATGACCGCCAGTGCCGCCGCCGCGGTAACCGGGGCAAACAGCACGTTGACCAGTGCCGCCGCCGCCAGTACCGGAGCGCCGCCGGAAACGATCCATTGACCGGGTTTGACCTCGTTGCGGAGCATTTTGCCGAAAATTTTGCCGTAAAGTCTGCCGAGATATCTGCCGCCGTTGGCGTAATCGTGTTCGGAAATCAGCGTCAGCAGCAGCAATGCTCCGAAAATTGCCGCCGCCAGATACTGCCACCGGGCGAGCAGTAAAGTTGCCGCCACCATCCACAGCGAGGAGAGGTGAACGAGTTTACGTTTGATTTCTTCAGCATAGCTGATCTGCATATTGTGACTCCGGGGGATTGATTTATCAGTGATTAAATTGTCTGCCGGGTAAATATATCACATCCGCTTGAAAAATCAAGTGAACCTGCATTTGCCGGTTTGACCTTTTCCCGTGCCGGTGGTATATTACCCAGCAAAGGAGAGCATAACATGACACGCGATGAATTGGTGAAATTTCTGGATGAGACGCTGGAACTGCAAAATTTCAGCGGCGATGTTTCCAATAACGGTTTGCAGGTCGAGGGCAAAAGCGAAGTAAACAAAGTAATGTTTGCCGTGGACGGCTGTCAGGAAGTTTTTGAAATGGCGGCGGCTGAAAAAGCTGATTTCATCTTTGTCCACCACGGCATCAGCTGGGGCGGCGGTTTGAAACGGTGGGTCGGCAGTGATGCCAGACGGTTTGCGACGCTTTTCGGCAACGGGATCTCGCTTTACGGAGCGCATTTGCCGCTGGATGCCCATAAAGTTTACGGACATAATGCGTTGTTGAGCGATATGATCGGCTTGGAAAAGCGGGAAGATTTCTTTGAATACGACGGCGTGTATATCGGTTTTTGCGGTGAAGTGACCGCCCCCCGGACGCTGGCGGAAATTGCCGCTGAACTGGGCGGAACTCTGGAAGTTGAACCGCTGCTGCGCGGGGACAAAGACAAAATCATCCGCCGGGCGGCGATTGTTTCCGGCGGCGGCGGAGTGGATGCGGTCTATGCGGCAGCAACAGCCGGTGCCGACGTACTGGTGACCGGTGAAATGGAGCATATCATGCACCATGCGGCACTGGAATCCGGCGTGGCGGTGATCGCATTGGGACACTATGCCAGTGAAACCTGCGGGGTGCTGGCGATGCAGAAACTGATCGGGGAAAAATTCGGTGTGGAAACCGTTTTCGCCGAAGTTCCCACCGGTTTGTGAGGCAGAAATGGCAAATAATTATGTCAATACCATAACTCCGGCGCAGGCGGAGGAGCTGCGGGAGCTGTTGGCGGGGCGCGGCTGGGAATTATCCACCGTACCTTATGCCCGGTTCAAAGCCGCCGGAGATCATGTTTCCGTCGTCGCTTATGAAAGCGGCAAACTGGTGGTGCAGGGCAAAGGGATGGAGGAATTTGTCCTTTATACGCTGGAACCGCAGATCCTGCACAGCTTTGAGTACCGCACCGCCGAAATTGCCGCCCCCGAAACTGCGGCGGTGGAAATTTCCCCTCACGGCGGGATCGACGAAAGCGGCAAAGGCGACTTTTTCGGGCCGCTGATCATCGCCGGCGTGACCGTCACTGCCGAAACCGGCAAAAAATTGCAGGAGCTGGGGGTCTGCGACTCCAAACAGATCCATTCGGATGCCAAAATATTGAAACTTGCCGCCGGGATCAAACAGATCGCGCCGGGGGCGTTTACCACGGTGACACTGCTGCCGGAAACTTACAACCGCTTGTACGCCAAAATCGGCAACCTCAACCGGCTGCTGGCATGGGGACACGCCCGGGTGATCGAAAATTTGCTGGAACAGCAGCCCGGATGCCCCCGGATGCTCTCGGATAAATTCGGTGATGAACGCCTGATCCGCAATGCTCTTATGGAACGGGGACGGCAGATCACCCTCGATCAGCAGGTCCGTGCCGAAAGTGACGTGGCAGTTGCCGCCGCCAGTATTCTGGCGCGGGAGGGTTTTATCAACGGCATGAAAAAACTTTCCGCCCTTGCGGGGGTGACACTGCCGCGCGGCGCCGGGGCGAATGTCAAGGCGCTGGCAATGGAACTTTTCCGGGATAAAGGAGCAGAAATATTCCGTTCCTGCGCCAAACTGCACTTTAAAACGTGGCATGAGATTTCCGGATCATGAGTCATTTGGAACTGCTCTCCCCCGCCGGCAATCCGGAACTGGCACTGGCGGCATTTGACGGCGGCGCCGATGCGGTATATTGCGGTTTGGGGAGTTTCAATGCCCGGGCAAGGGCGGAAAATTTTACCGCAGATTCGCTGGGCAGACTGATCAGATTCGCCCATGAAAACGGCAAAAAAGTCTATGTGACATTCAACACGCTTATTTTTGAACCGGAACTCGGCGCCATGTTTGAAGCGCTTGCGGAATTGTCCAAACTGCGCCCGGATGCGGTGATCGTACAGGATCCCGGCGTGGCGTGGACAGTGCGCAACTACTTCCCGGAATTGACATTGCACGCTTCGACCCAAATGGGCATCCATAACTCCGCCGGATTGCAGTGCGCCGCCAAATGCGGTTTCAAACGGGTGATCCTGGAACGGCAGGTGACGCTGGATGAATTGCGTTTGATGGCGGCAGATCCGCCGGTGGAACTGGAAGTTTTTGTCCACGGCTCACTGTGCTGTTCGCTCTCCGGCAGATGTCTGCTCTCCGGTACGCTCTGTCACGCCAGCGGCAACCGGGGACAATGCCGTCAGCTCTGCCGCAAACTCTACCGTCCGGCAAAGAAACCGGAGGGTTACTGGCTCTCGCCGGGGGATTTGAATGGAGTATCATTGCTGGATGAGTTCCGCAAACTGAAAATTTCATCGCTGAAAATCGAGGGCAGACTGCGTACCCCGGATTATGTCTGGAAAACCGCCCGGGCTTACCGGATATTGCTGGATTCCCCCGGTGATCCGGCGGCACATGAGGAGAGCGCCGCACTGCTCCGTGCTGCCGTCAGCCGCAAATCCGGTACGGCATTTTATCACAAGCGCAACTGGGACACGCTGATCGCCCCGGATGCCAGCGGAGTTTTCGGTGAAACTGCGGCAGAGGTAAAACAGATCCTCCGGCGGGGGATCCTGGTGGAAGTGCTGACCTCACTGCATCTGGGTGACCGGCTGCGTGCCGGCAGTGACGGCAAAAGTTTTTCCCTGACTGCCATGGAAAAATCCCGGGGCAGCCGGACTTTGCGGGCGGGGGCAGGCGAAAAGGTGTTCATTCCCGGCAGTTTTCAGCTCAAAAACGGTGATAAACTGCTCCGCATCGGTGAAAACGGCTTTGACTTTTCCCGGCGTGCCGGAACTCTGCCGGAATTCCGCCACCGGCTGCAGTTGACCATTCACGCCGCCGCAGACGGTTTCACCGGTACGATCGGCGGCATTACCGGCAAGTGGCACGCACCGGCGGGATTCGCCCGTGCCGACCGCCATCCGCTGACCGCAGAAAGTGTGAAAAAGGTCTTTGCCGAAGGCGCTCCGGCAGGTTTCGCCGCCGCAGAGATCGCGGTGACCGTGACCGGGGAATTTTTCGTCCCGGCGGCAGAGTTGAAGGCTCTGCGCCGGAATTTCTGGGAATTTTTCGCCCCCATACTGCGAAACAGTGACCTGTACCCGCAAATCGCAGAAAAAATGGCAAAATTCTTTGCGGATCATCAGCAGTCCGGCGGCGGTTTTCAAGCCGCTTCACCCGCCGGAAGTGCTTTCACCGTCCCGCCGTTCATCCCCGAAACAGAGTTGGAAATGTGCCGTCAAAAAATCGCCGCCGCCAGTCAGCAGGGCATCCGGACATTTATCGCCACCGGCTGGCACGCCCCGGAATTGCTCCGGGAAGTGCCGGAGGATGCGGAGATCCACTTTGATTTCCCGTTTCCGGTGACCAACAGTATCGCTGTCAGAATGGCGGCGGCTCTGGGCGCTGATTCCGTCGTTGCCGCCCCGGAAACTCCGGCTGAAACTCTGGAAACGATCCGGCAGTATGCGCCGCTGGCAGTGCATACTGCAACCGCAGATGTGCCTTTGCTGGCGACCCGGCTGCCGCTGCCGTCAGGGAACTGGTCCGACCGGAACGGCCATGATTTCTGCGTTTCCCGGCGTGACGGCGTGTCGCTGTTGTTTATGGTTCCGCCGGAGGAATAAGCAGGTGTTCCGGCTCGACTCTGGTCAGTGACCGGGCAATGTTGCTGTGCAGATCGGGAATACGGCAGGCAAGTTCATCCACCAGCCGGGAAAAAAATGCCCGGTCGCCGTTTTCCACCCGGTTTTCGTAGCGGCATCTGCCGCTTTTTTCCGGCAGCGGCAATGTTTGGGCGCAGGCGGAAATCAATTTTTCCGGTACGAGCGCCAGCGGCCGGATGACCTCCGGGTGCGCCGGAGCATCCGGTTTGACCAGCGGCGCCATCGAAGTCAACCCCTGCCCCCGGCACAAACTCATCAGAAAACTGCTGATCACATCGTCCAGATGCTGTCCCAGCGCCAGTTTGTTGCAGTGCAATTCTCCGGCGAGGCGGTAGAGATTGCCCCGGCGCAGCCGGGAACAGAGCATACAGGGATTTTTTTCCATTTTTTTATCGGCGATGACCGCCGGGATATTCACGCTGACGGTGTGGTGTTCCCAATGGTGCTCCCGGCAGTACCCGGCAATGGCGTCGATCCCGAAATCCTCAAACTGCGGGTCAAAAGTTGCCGCCATAAAGTCAAACTTCACCGGCGCCACATGCCGCAGATGATCCAGCAGATGCAGCAGGACAAAACTGTCTTTGCCGCCGGAAGCGCCCACCAGGATCCGGTCGCCGTCAGCGATCAGACGGTACCGGACGACAGTTTCACCGGCAATGCGGCATAATTTTTTGAAATCACGAGTATTCATACCAAACTTGCTCCGGCACATAAAATATACTGCGGCAGAAAAAAATTCAAGAATATAAAAATTTTTCCGCTTGAAAAGCATTGACAGATATGATACTGTATGCGATGAATAAAGAACAGGAGCAGCAGTATGAAAAGTCCCATTAAAAGTTTGTTTGTCAAAGGCGGCAGTATCCGCGGCGGTGAAGTGACAGTTTCCGGAAATAAAAATGCAGTTTTACCGATGATCCCGGCATTGATGCTCTCCGGCGAAGAGGTCATCCTGCACAATGTCCCGGATATTCTGGATGTCCGCACCATGCTGGATATCGCCGGTGAACTCGGCGCCGAATTCACCTTTGAAAACAACACTTTGCGCTTCAAATGCCCGGATATCAAAGAACCGGTCATCCCGCAGGAATTGTGCGCCCGCAACCGCACCAGCATCCTTTTTGCCGCCCCGCTTCTGGCACGCTGCGGCAGAGCCGAACTCCACCAGCCCGGCGGCGATGTTATCGGCAGACGGCGGCTGGACGGACACTTTTACGGTTTGACCAAACTGGGGGCGGTCATGGGCCCGGATATATTCACCTACTCGTTCCATGCGCCCAACGGTCTGGCGGGCAGAGAGTTGTTTCTGGATGAAGCCAGTGTGACCGCTACCGAACAGATCATCATTGCGGCAGTCACAGCGGCCGGGCGCACCACGCTTTACAATGCCGCCTGCGAACCGCACGTCCGCGATCTGGCAGAATTGCTCAACGCCATGGGCGCACAGATTTCCGGTGCCGGTACCAATACCATCACCATCGACGGGGTGACTTCACTCCACGGTGCCGAATACACCGTCTGCGGCGACCACATCGAGGCGGGCAGTTTTCTCTGTCTGGCGGCGGCGACCGGTACGGAAATCACCGTCCGGGGAACGACTCTGCGCCACTACTGGATGCTGCACCGGGTCTTTGAAAAAATGGGGCTGAAAGTGGAACTTTACCCTGACCACCTCTATTTTGCCGGCGGTCAGGAGGGGGTGATCGAACCGGATTTCGGCGGCTATATCCCGCAGATTTCCGACGGCACCTGGCCGCAGTATCCCTCGGATATGATGAGCTGTACCATCGTGGCGGCGACCCAATGCCGGGGGACGGTGATGTTTTTTGAAAAAATGTTTGAAAGCCGCATTTACTTCGTTGACCGCCTGATCGGCATGGGGGCAAACGCCATTGTCTGCGACCCTCACCGGGCGGTGATAACCGGCAAAACCACCCTGCACGGCTCGTCGCTCTCCAGTCCGGACATCCGGGCGGGCATGGCAATGGTCATCGCCGCATTCTGCGCCGAGGGCGACAGCCGGATCGACCGTGCCGAAGTGATTTACCGCGGTTATGAAAAACTGCCGGAAAAACTCCGGCAGCTCGGGGCGGAGGTTTCAGAACAATGACACTGCCGCCGCATCTTGCCGCCGCCTGCCGCCGGTATCTGCCGCCGGCGGGCGCCATTGCCGGGGGCCTGATCTATGCCGCCAGTCTGCCGCCGTGGAACTGGGGATTGGCCGTACTGCTGTCACTGCTGCCGCTGTATGGGGTCGCCGCCACGGAATACAAGTGGAAATACCGCTTTTTATGCGGCTGGCTCTGGGGAATGGCGTGGGCAGGTTTTGCCTTCCGGTTTCTCCGGGAGATCCACTGGTGCATCCCGTGGGCATTGATGCCGGTGATCGCATTGTGGGGGGCGGTTTTCACCGCATTGCTGGGGTGGTTCGGCGACCGCATCCGCAAAAAAAATCTCCCGGCGCCCCGGGAGGAACTGTTGTTTGCTTTCACTGCGGCGGCGCTTTTTACTCTGGTGGAGTGGACGAGATACCGGCTGTTTGTCTGGAATGACTTCAGCGTGACCATGTGGCGCTGTCCGGCGGCGATGCAGATCGCCCGCTTCACGGGGCGTTACGGGGTGACATTTCTGCTGGCACTTGGCAGTGCCGGTATTTTCGCTCTGCGCCGCAAAAAAGCCGGTTTGCCTGCCGCCGGATGTGCCGCCGGATTATGGGCGGTTTCCCTGCTTTACGGCACGGTCTGCATGAATTCAAAAACGGTTTACCGTGATCCGGTCACGCTCCGGGCGGCGCTGGTGCAGGGCAATTTGCCGCAGCTGCGCCGGGCTTCAGATACCGAAACGCTCATGGCGATAACGACTTATACCGCATTGACCCGCAAAGTGCTGGAGCAGAAACCGGATCTGGTGCTGTGGCCGGAGTGCGCCGTGCCGGTACCGCTGCGTGCCAATATGAGTTCAGCGGCCCGCTACCGCCGGGAACTGGGAGCGCTGCTCACCGGGACCCCGATGGTGATCGGCACGCTGGATTTTTCCAGTGACAGCAGTCAGCTGACCAACAGCGCTCTGCTGGTGAAGTACAGCACATTGGAATTTGAGGACAAATACGACAAATTTCACCGGGTGCCTTTCGGTGAATACGTCCCCGGGCGCAAATATCTGCCGGAATCACTGGTCAAAGCCTTTGACATGGGCAGAGATCTCGCCCCCGGTGAAAATTTGCTGCCGCTGCAGCTTTCGGATGATATTTCCATCGGCTGTGCCATCTGCTACGAAGGAGTTTTTTCCTACGTTACCGGTGGCTTTGCCGCCAATGGCGCCAACGTGCTGGCGGCGCTCTCCAACGATGTCTGGTACCCCGAAAGCAGCGAACCCGAACAGCACCTCGCCAACGCCGTGATGCGCTGTGTGGAAACCAATCTGCCCATGATCCGCTGCGGCAACAACGGCGGTTCCGGCGTGGTCACTGCCAAAGGCGAATTCACCGGCTATATCGGCAGCGATTCGCTCCGCCCCGAACTGCTCCGGGAGCAGGCGGCGGGGATCGTGACGGTCACTTTGGAGCGCAACCCCGACCGGACACTTTTTGTCCGTTACGGCAATTGGTGGCTTTTCATTCCGGCGGCGCTGCTGCTGGCGGAAATACTGCTTTTCATCCCCCGCAAACGCCGCAAATGATCTCCCGCGTTGCGTGTGCGTATGCGCACGCCCTGAAAAAAGCCGGAAAAGGTGCGATTTTCACTTGAAAAAAGCGGTCCTTTGGTGTATTGTATCTCCATGTTCAGGTTTATCAAAAATTTCAACATAAAAACAAGAGAAAATCAATGAGCGAAAATCCCGTTTCCAACTCCCGCGCTGAAGAATACAGCGCCAGTAAGATCACCGTGCTGGAAGGTCTTGAGGCCGTCCGTGTCCGCCCCTCCATGTACATCGGCGATATCGGCGAACGCGGTCTGCACCACCTCGTTTACGAAGTCGTGGACAACTCCATCGACGAAGCCCTCGCCGGCTACGCCAGCGATGTCAAAGTCACCATCCACGAAGATAACTCCATCACCGTCGAGGACGACGGCCGCGGTATTCCGGTGGATATCCACGAGGGCGAAGGCAAACCGGCAGTCGAAGTCGTGCTGACCGTGCTGCACGCCGGCGGTAAATTTGACCACAACAGTTACAAGGTTTCCGGCGGTCTGCACGGTGTCGGTGTCTCCTGCGTCAACGCCCTGAGCGACCGGCTCGATGTCGAAGTCCACCGCAACGGCAAAAAATATGCCATCGGTTTCGAGCGCGGCATCACCACCAGCCCTCTTAAAGAGATCGGCACCACCGACCGCCGCGGAACCAAAGTCACTTTCAAACCCGACGGCACGATTTTCCAGACCACCGTCTACAAACGTGATACCCTGCGCAACCGCCTGCGGGAACTGGCTTTCCTCAACCGCGGCATCCATATCACGCTCTGCGATGAAAGAGAAACCGACGAAGATGTGCGCTGTGAAAAGTTCTACTTTGAGGGCGGTATCAAAGAATTCGTTTCCCTCCTCAACGTTGACCGCGAAGTCCTGAATCCCGAAGTCCTCTATTTCCACCGGGAAAAAGATGGTATCGACGTGGAAGTGGCACTGCAGTATATCGACGGCATTGCCCAGCAGATCCACTCCTACACCAACAACATCAATACCATTGAGGGCGGTACGCACCTCTCCGGATTCCTTTCGGCTCTGACCCGCACGATCAATAACTACGCTCATGAGTTCATGGCCAAGGAACTGGGCAAAGATACCAGTATCAAGCAGTCCGATATCTGCGAAGGTCTTTCTGCGGTCGTCAGTGTCAAAGTCCCCGATCCCCAGTTTGAGGGTCAGACTAAAACCAAACTCGGCAACTCCGAAGTTTCCGGTATCGTCGGATCGGTCATCACCGAGGAACTCGGTGCTTATCTGGAGGAACACCCCGAAATCGCCAAACGCATCGTCGGCAACGCCATTCTCGCTTCCCAGGCGCGCGAAGCCGCCCGCAAAGCCCGTGAGACCGTCCGCAAAAAAGGCGCGACTCTTATCAAGGGTAAATTGACCGACTGTTCCAGCAAAGATCCGGAAAAATGCGAACTCTACATCGTCGAGGGTGACTCCGCCGGCGGCTCTGCCAAACAGGGCAGAGACAGCAAATATCAGGCGATCCTCCCCATCCGCGGTAAATTGCTCAACGTCGAAAAAGTCCGGCTCGACCGGATCTTTGACAACAAAGAGATCCAGTCACTTTTCTATGCCATCGGCTGCGGTACCGGCGATGAATTTGATGTGAGCAAAGCCCGTTACCACCGCGTCGTTATCATGACAGATGCCGACGTGGACGGTTCGCACATCCGTACATTGCTGCTCACGTTCTTTTTCCGCCAGATGAAACCGCTGATCGAAGCCGGTTACGTTTACATTGCCAAACCGCCGCTGTACCGGGTCAGCAAAGGCAAAAAAGCCAGCTATATCGACACCGATGACCAGCTCAACCGCTATCTGGTCGAACTCGGTCTGGGCGATATGTATGTCGAAATGAACGGCAAAGAACTTGATATCGAAGAAGTCCGCGACATCATCGCCATCTACAACCGGGCGGCGCAGGCGGCAGACGGTTTGAGCCGCTGCGGCGTGGAGGCGGCGGATTACTTCAGCGTCATTCACGACGACGGCCGCTGTCCGATCGCCCATATCACGGTGCGGGAACACAATGGTACCTCCACGGCTTCATTTGCCTACACCGGCGACGAATTGCAGCAGATCATTGCCGATGCCCAGGCCCGGCTGCAGGAGGGCGGCGCTCTGGATGAAAACGACATCGCCAGCCGCATCGACACGGTCAACATCTTTGAATCCGAAAACTGCGTCGGCATCGTTGCCGATCTGGCAAAATACGGCATTTCGCCCCGGCAGATTTTCAGCGCCGGAACCGAAGAACTTTTCAGCGTGACCCGCAAAAAAGGCAAAAAAGGCAAAAAAGCCGATGCCGCTGAAACCGAAGCTGTGGAAAACGCTGATGACGCCGAAAATATCGAAAACACCGAAGCCGCCGAAGTTCCGGAAAACGCCGAAGCTGCGGAAAATACCGAAAACGCCGCTGCGGACAGCAATACGCAGAGCGCTTTCTCACTCAAAGAACTTTTCCTCGCCATCCGCAACAGCGGTCAGCGCGGCAGCGGTTTGCGTATCAACCGCTACAAAGGTCTCGGTGAAATGAATTCCGAACAACTCTGGGAAACCACCATGGATCCCAATACCCGCACCATGATCCGGGTGACGATGGAGGATGCCATCAATGCCGACCGCATTTTCAACCTGCTGATGGGCGATGTCGTCGAACCGCGCCGGGATTACATCGAGAAACACGCCGCCAGAGTCAAAGATCTGGACATTTAACCGTAACTTCAGGAGAGAAACACCATGGCAGAAAAAGATATCATCGCCGTTGATAAAGAAAAAAGTCTCTTGCTGGCGATCCAGCAGATCGAAAAAGAATTCGGCAAAGGCACCATCATGCGTCTGGGCGCCGATGCCGCCGTCAGCGACGTGCCGGTCATCAGCACCGGCAGCATGTCACTGGATATCGCATTGGGTATTTACGGTCTGCCCAAAGGCAGGATCGTGGAAATTTTCGGACCGGAGTCCAGCGGTAAGACCACTCTCTGTCTGCACGTTATCGCCAACGCCCAGGCCGCCGGCGGCAATGCTGCGATCATCGACGTGGAACACGCACTTGATCCGGTTTACGCCCAGAAAATCGGCGTGGATGTGGACAAACTCGTGGTCAGTCAGCCCGATTGCGGTGAAGATGCGCTCAATATTGCCGACACGCTGATCCGCAGTAATTCTCTGGATGTGCTGGTCGTGGATTCGGTGGCGGCGCTGGTTCCCCGTGCCGAGATCGAGGGGCAGATGGGCGATTCCCACGTCGGTCTGCAGGCACGTCTGATGTCGCAGGCACTGCGTAAACTTACCGGTGCGGCGAGCAAAAGCAAAACCTGCGTGATTTTCACCAACCAGATCCGCGAAAAAATCGGCGTGATGTACGGCAATCCGGAAACCACCCCCGGCGGTAATGCGTTGAAATTCTACGCCTCCATCCGCATGGACATCCGCAAATCCACGGCGATCAAAGTCGGCGATGCCGTCACCGGCAACCGGGCCCGGGTCAAAGTCATCAAAAACAAAATGGCGCCGCCGTTCAAAGTCGCTGAATTTGACATCATGTATAACGAAGGCATCAGCAAAACCGGTTCCATTCTCGATGTCGCTACTGATATGGGCATCGTGGAAAAACGCGGTTCGTGGTTCAGCTTTGACGGCGAACAGCTCGGTCAGGGCAGAGATCAGACCAAAGCCATTCTGGCCGGCGATCCGGAACTGCAGCAGAAAATCGATGCCAGGATCAAAGAAAAAATCGCCGCCGAAAAAGCTGCCGCTGCTCCCCGCAAAGCCGAAACTGCGGATGCCGCAGCTGCTCCGGAAAATTGAGATCGGTCACCCCTGAACCCGGACAGTAAAGTGAAATCGTTTTTGCGTAACATATTCGCCGCAACGGTGCTGGCGCTTCCGGTGCTTTATGCCGGTGAGCAGCCGGAACAGAAACTTGCGGATACCGCACTGGCGGCTGGAGATTACTCCAACGCCATCGGCGGCTATCACAACGCCATGCTGCAGGCGGATAAGCTCCGGGATGCTGAAGGATGGGCGCAGAGTGCATTGAAACTGTGCCGGACATATTTGCGTGCCGGGGATTTGAACAATGCCAAAAAAGTGCTGGCGGAATTCCGCCGCCGCCATCCGCTGCGTTCGGCAGGGACCCTGCCGGGTGATCTGCTGGTGGCGGAGGGCAAATTTGCCGCAGCGGAACAGATATTTGCCGCCGTGGCAGCCGGGGATCCGGCGTCACTGCCGGCGGTGAATTTCAGCCGGGGGATGCTGAAACTGCGTTCCGGCGATCTTGACGGGGCATACCGTTTGTTTGCGGAACTTGCCGCCGGCAAATCTGAATGGGCGGCAGAGGCGCGGATCGAAGCGCTCTATATCCTGATCCGTGCCGGTAAAAACAGCGAAGCGGAAAAATTTCTCAAATCCATCCCCAAAGAACAGCAGAACGGCGTGTGGGCGGTGGAACTTTATCTGGTCGAAGCGTATGCCGGTAAAACGGCAAAGCTGAAAGAGGATTTCGACAAATTTATCGAATCCCAACCGGTACATCCGCACATCAGACTGCTGGAATTGCTGGCGGCGGCGGCGAAAACAGCGGAGAAAAACGGTGATTTCGCCTTTGCGGTCAAATGTTTGCGTGCCGCATTGGATTTCTCCCCCAAAGAGGAGATCGGCAGGGGGCTGCACCGGCAGCTTATCAGAATTTATGCCGACCACTTCCCGGAACTGGCGGCAGCTGAAGCCCGCAAATACGCCAAAAACTTCCCCCAGGCCTCTGATCGCGGCGAAGTTTTCAATTTCGTCGGCAGGAAACTGCTTACCAGACCGGCGATGGTGTGGCAGGCGGTGGAAATTTTCACCGAAGCGGCATTGAATTCGTTCTTTCCGCTTGCCGATCGGCTGGAAGCGGCTTCCGATGCGATCAGTGCCGCCGTCAAATTGCAGAAAGCTGCTGATTTGTCGGAGTTGTATCTCTTTCTCTGTCATAATTCTCTGCATGCCGCCGAAAAGGGTTTGTGGCACTGCCGTTTCGCCGGATTTCTGGAGGAGCAAAAGGATTTTGACGGAGCGCTGCGGGAGTACCGGGCGGCGCTGCAGGTCACTCCTGCTGTTGGCAGGGAAAAGATCCATTTTGAGCTTATGAATTTCTTTCAGCGCACCGGCGATGAAAAAAATCTGCTTAAAGAGGCGGAATTGCTCAGCAAATCCGCCAATATGCAGTTTCAGGCGGATGCCAGATTTCTGCTGGCAAAAGCATTGGAACAGCGCGGTGAATTTGCCGCTGCCAGAAAATATTATCTGGATGCCGCCCGGGTGAAAAAGTGCAAAAATCAGGAAAACGCCCAATTTCTGGCGGCGCTGATGGCGTACCGGGATAATTTTGACGATGAAGCGGCAAAAGAGTTTGTCGATTTCGCCGTGGCGCATGAAAAATCGGCATTGACGCCCCATGCGCTCTATCTGGCGCTGGAAATATTGCACTCCACCGATAATCCGGAGTTGAAAGAAAAAGCCGCAACATTGTTCCGCACCAAGTACTCCAAAAGCGAAGCATGGGCGTATTATGTGCTGAATCACACCGGCAATGAAAATATCGCCGGAGCGATCACCGATCTGGAAAAACTGGAAAAAAATTTCACCGATTCCGTCGCCGGTCTGGAAATCGCCCTGCAAAAAGCGGTGTTTCTGGATAAAAACGGTAAAACCGATCAGGCATTGACCATATTTTCCGGCTTGACCAGCAATAATAAATCTGCGATCATCGCCGCCGAGGGCGCACTGCACGCCGGAGAAATACTTTTCCGCCGCAGTGAATACCCGCAGGCACGGGCGATGTTTCTGCTCGCCGCAAAACTCGACCCGGAAACGCTGCTGGCTGATATCGCCATCATCCGGGCGGTGGATTGCGATCTGATCCAGGGCGTTTCACCGGCGCCGGAAGTGCTTGCCGAAACCACCGCCCGCTGTGAACAGCTCGCCGTCAATACCAAATATCCCCAGATCCGGCTGCAGGCATTTTACAAACTCGGTTTGTGCCATGAGTGGGCGGGGAACTTCAATGCGGCAGTGAGCGCCTTTGAGAAACTGCTTTATGCGGCACGGGCGATCGCCGCCGCCGGGGTGACTCCGGAAGCGCAATGGTGCATCCGCGGCACCGAAACCGCACTGGAACTGCTGGTGCGCCACCGCACCCCCGGAGCATTGCAGCGGGGGATGCGGATGATCAGACAATTGGAATACCTCGGACTGAAACAGGACGGGATGCAGAAAAAATTCCGGGAACAACTGGATAAAATACGGAGAAAATAAGTATGTTTTTTATGAAATTGATGAATGCCGGCGGGCCGGTGATGTGGGTTATTCTGGTCTGTTCGGTGTTGGCGCTGTTTATTTTTCTGACCAAAGTTTTTCAGTTTCACCGGGACGAGATCAGCGTCCGGGAATTGCTGCGCGGGTTATTCAATGTCTTGCAGCGGAACGGCATCGTTGAAGCGCTGACCCTCTGCGACAACACCCCCGGCCCGGTGGCAAAACTGCTCAGCGCCGGCATCCTCGCCCATCAGCGCGGCGATGCCAATATCCGGGCGGCGATCGACGATGCCGCACTGGAGGAATTGCCCAAACTGGAACGGCACATTTCCCTGCTCTCCACGCTCTCGACCATTCTGCCGCTGCTGGGCTTGCTCGGCACGGTGCTGGGGATGCTGAGTGCTTTTGAAGCGATCCAGGCCAGCGAATACTTCTCGGTCAGCGCCATCGGCACCCCGCTTGCCCGGGCACTGCTGACCACGGCAGCGGGTCTGACCGTCGCCATTCCCTGCCACATCGGCTGCAATTACCTGATCGACCGGGTGGAATCCATTACGCTGGATATGGAAAAAGCCGCTTTGGAACTGACCGGATTTTTTGAACGTCAAAACCAGATGTCAGAGGAGGAGCAGCAATGACTGCCGGACTCCGTCATCTGGGTTCCCGCCGCTACCGTACCCGGTTGAAACAGCGCACCGGTCTGTTGCAGACGGCGGCACTGGTCGACCTGTTTTTTCTGCTGCTGTTTTTTATTCTGGTAGCAAGTTCGGTGGTGAGGATCTCCGGGATCAAAGTCAATCTGCCCCAAGCGGAAGTCCCGCAGGCTGCCGATCTGGGCAGAGCGATCGTTTCGGTCACTGCGCCGGATACTCCGGGCGGGCAGTGCAAAATTTATTACCGTGACCGGCTGATGAAAGATGAAAACCAGTTCCGCAACGAATTGCTCGCTTCCAAAAGCGAAAAAGTGCTGGTCATCCGTGCCGATCAGGCGATTTCTGCCGGAACATTGAGTCGGATCATGGCGATCGCTGAAGCGGCGGAAATGTCCAGTTTCATCGCCGTACAGCCGCTGGAAGCCGGACGGGAGCGACGTTTTGACTAAGTTACAGGCGATCTTAAAACAGCATCAGCGTCAACGCAACACTGTTCCGGTGCTTCAGGCAGCGGCAGTGGTGATTGTGATATTGGCGGTGGTGTTTTTTGCCTTTGAATACCACTACCGCACTCCGGATCAGAAAAAGCAGAATACGGTATTGAGCGTGGTTCACGTCGAACACAACCGGGAATTTTTCCGGCAGCTGGATTTGCGTGATCCGTCTCAAATTTACGGTTCCGGCAAGCGGGATTCTGATACTCTGCCGGAGCGTGACCGGCGGGCGGGATTTGCCGTCACAGCGGTGGCGCCGGACAGATTACCGGCGGTACAGCTCCATCCCGGCAAAGCGCTCACCGGACATGATTTCCCGGTTGCGCCCCGCCTGGGGGTGATGCCGCAAACGTCTGCACCGGTGAAAAAGAGTCCGACGACCACAGTGGCGATCACGCCGCAGGGACAGGTGATAAATTTGCCGGCACTGGCGAAATCGACACCCCAAACAGCTCCCGCCGCTGATTCAGTCATCCATATTTACCGGCGCGGCAGCGTGACGATGTTCCGGGTGATGCGCTCCTGCGGCACTGCGGCGCTGGATGCCGCCTGCGGCAGGGAATTGGTGCGCCGGGGCGATCCGGAGGGGGTATATACGGTGATTTGGAGCAATAAAGAGAGCCGGGAGGTGAAAAAGTGATCCCGATCAGTTTTTCCGAATTTTTCTTTTTACTGCTGGCGATATTGCTGCTTTATCTGCTGCTGCTCTGGCTGCGGGCTTCGGCACGGCGGCGGCGCAACGCCTGGCAGGTCAGCCACAGCAGATTGTTTCACTGCAATAATTGTTACCACTCATTTGTGCCGCGTTCACCGGTAAGTTTGTGCCGCTGCCCCAAATGCAACACGGTCTGCATCCGGCGCCGGTCAGATCTGCTGCTGGATTCCGGGCGTCCGGGAGAGGGAAAATGAAAAAATATCTGCTCCTGATTCTGCTGTTGTGCGGTGCCGCCGGATGTTTGCCGCCGGGGGAGCCGCCAGTGGGAAATATTACGGATAACACCGGCAGAATTCCGCTGACCCCGGAGGAAAAACGGGAACGGATGATCACCGAATTGACTGCCGCACTGTTGCAAACCGCCCCCGGAACGGCGATGCAGTGCCGTTCCGATAATGCCAGCCGGCTGGAAATCGCCAATGTACTGCAGGAATGTGCCAAAATCACCGGACTTACCAGCGACCGCAATTCCCGGTGGCAGCTTTATTCATATTATACTGATACCGAATGGGTCGTGGACATTATTGACGGCGGCAGACAGGTGCGCTCGATCCGGGTCCCCCGGTGAACTTCACGGCATCAATGCGGTAATAGCGGCGTAAATTTCGCTGACTTCACACATTCTGCCGGTGCCGTCGGCACCGCAGGCGACATGACCGGATGCCGGTCCGGCAAACTCCACACCGCGCTCCCGGAGGATATTGACATTGTTGATGCAGGCTTCGTGCGCCCACATTTGCGGATTCATCGCCGGAGCGAGCAGAGTTTTGCCGTTGTACGCCGCATAAAAAGTACTCAACGCATCATCGGCGATCCCCCAGGCGGCTTTGGCAAGGAAATTTGCCGTCGCCGGAGCCACGACCAAAAGCGCCGCTTCAGCGGCCAGATCGACGTGGCGGGGACGCCATTCGCCGTCGCTCTCCCACAGCGAAGTGACCACCGGGCGCCGGGAAAGCGTCCGGAAAGTCAGCGGTGTGACGAAACGGCAGGCGTTTTCGGTCATAATTACTTGCACGGCAAAGTTTTTGGCAAGTTTGCTGCACAAATCTGCCGCTTTATAGGCGGCGATCCCCCCGGTGACCCCCAATACGATCAGCTTTTCTGCACTCATTAAAACAGTTCTCCGACAATATTTCTGGTTCGCAAACGAATGGATTTCAGCACTCCGGTCAATTCCGCCGCCGCAGTATCCAGATCGCCGTTGACGATCAAATAATCGTACACCCGGAAATTTTTCAACTCATTGACGGCACCGTCCAGACGCAGCTGCAATTGCTCCGGAGTTTCAGAATTGCGGTTGCAGAGCCGGTTTTTCAACGTTTCCAGATCCGGCGGCGCAATGATGATAAATTGAGCCGCCGCCGCGATCAGCGGGTCGTTTTCCATCGCCTGACGGATCTGTTTCGCCCCCTGCACGTCAATATCCAGCACCACCTCCTCGCCGCGGCTGATCCGGGAACTTACTTCACTGCGCAGCGTACCGTAACTGTGTTTGAAAACCTGCGCATGCTCCAGAAAATCCCCCGCCGCCAGATGGGCGGCAAATTCACTGTCACTCAAAAAAAAGTAGTCTTTGCCGTCAATTTCACCCTGCCGGGGCGACCGGGTCGTACACGATACCGAAAACTGCAAGTCCGTCAAATTTTCCCGGACACGTTTGATCAAAGTGGATTTGCCCACCCCGCTGGGGCCGGAAATCACAATCAGATTGCCATGTTTTTTCATTTCCAAATCCTGTTTGTTACTCGTATGTTATAATATATACCGCCCCGGCAGTTATTCAAGTACCGGAACCGGTATTCCGGTATACTGCATCACATGCAAAACCCCCGCAGAGTGCAAACACCGGACCGGTTGCCGGTAATACCGGAAAAATCGCCCGCAATGCCTCCGGCGCCCTGAAGATCGCAGTCGGGCGGATATATAAGATTTTTTTAGCAATTAACTCTTGACTTTTAACTGTTTGGGGTGTATATTTTTTAAACAGATTTAAGAAGAGCAAAACGCTCAAAACAGTAAACAAAACAAAAAGGAGTTGGTGCAAAATGATTAAAGTTGGCATCAATGGTTTCGGAAGAATCGGTCGTATGGTCTTCCGCGCAGCAGTTGAAAACTTCAGCAATGACATCGAGATCGTCGGTATCAACGACTTGCTCGAACCCGATTATCTGGCTTACATGCTGAAATATGACTCCGTTCATGGCATTTTCAACCATGACATCAAAGTCGAGGGCAACAACCTCGTCGTCGATGGCAAAGTCATCCGTCTGACCGCCGAAATGGATCCGGCCAACCTGAAATGGAACGAAGTCGGCGCCGAGATCGTCGTCGAATCCACCGGTCTTTTCCTCGAAGATGCCAAAGCCCGCAAACACATCGAAGCCGGTGCCAAAAAAGTCATCATGTCTGCTCCGAGCAAAGACAGCACCCCGATGTTCGTCTATGGCGTCAACGACAAAACCTATGCCGGTCAGGACATCATCTCCAATGCTTCCTGCACCACCAACTGCCTGGCTCCGATCTCCAAAGTTCTGAACGACAAATTCGGTATCAAACGCGGCCTGATGACCACCATCCACGCTGCCACCGCTACCCAGAAAACCGTTGACGGTCCCTCCAAAAAAGATTGGCGCGGCGGCCGTGGTATCCTCGAGAACATGATCCCCTCCAGCACCGGCGCTGCCAAAGCTGTTGGTAAAGTTCTCCCCGAACTGAACGGCAAACTCACCGGTATGTCCGTCCGCGTCCCGACCAGCGACGTTTCTTTCGTCGACCTGACCGTCGAACTGAACACCGAATGCACCTATGACGAAATCTGCGCTGCGATGAAAGAAGCCAGCGAAGGCGAACTCAAAGGCATTCTCGGCTACACCGACGAAGCCGTGGTTTCCACCGACTTCCGCGATGATGCCCGTACCTCCATTTTCGATGCCAAAGCCGGTATCCAGCTTGACAAAACCTTTGTCAAAGTCTGCTCCTGGTATGACAACGAATGGGGCTACAGCAACAAAGTTCTGGAAATGGCCCGCGTCATTGCCAAGTAATTTGTTTGCAGAGCAAACCCGAAAGGGCGGGCAGAACGCCCGCCCTTTTTTGTTTCCCTATCCTGTAAATTGAAAGTGTATCAAAATGGACAAAAAAACTCTGAAAGACATCGATCTTAAAGGTAAAAAAGTAGTCATGCGTGTTGACTTCAACGTGCCGGTCAAAGAGGGCGTTATCAAAGACGATACCCGTATCAAAGGTGCGTTGGCTTCCATCAACTACGTTCTGGATAACGGCGGCAGTCTGATCCTGATGAGCCACATGGGCCGTCCGGACGAAAAAGGCATCACCGGCGATACCACCATGAAAATCGTCGCGGAATACCTCGCCAAACTGCTGGGCAAAGAGGTGAAATTTGCCGAAGATTGCGGTGCTGCCGATGCTCAGGCTGCGGCGCTGCAGCCGGGTGAGATCCTCATGCTGGAAAATACCCGCTATCACAAAGAAGAACAGGCGAAACTGAAACAGAAAGACGGTCAGAGCGACGAAGATTTCAAAGCCGCCAAAGCCGCGCTTAAAGAACAGCAGAAAGAGCTTGCCAAAAAACTCGCTTCCTACGGCGATGTTTACTGCAACGATGCTTTCGGTACCGCCCACCGCGCCCACGCTTCCACTGCGGTCATCACCAAATACATGAACGGCCCCTGCGTTGCCGGTTTCCTGATGGAAAAAGAGATCGCTTACCTCGGCAGTGCCGTGGAAAACCCCGTGCGTCCGTTTGTTGCCATTCTCGGCGGTGCCAAAGTTTCCGATAAACTGGCGGTCGTCAAAAATCTGCTGACCAAAGTCGATACCCTGATCATCGGCGGCGGTATGGCGTACACGTTCCTGGCGGCGCAGGGTCACAAAATCGGCAACTCCCTCTGCGAAGCCGATCAGATGGACTACGCCCGTGAAATGATCGCCGATGCCGAAAAACGCGGTGTCAAACTCCTGCTCCCCGTGGACAGCGTGGAAGCCGACAAATTCGATCCCGAAGCCAACACCAAAGTCGTCGGTCTGGATATTGATGACAACTGGATGGGTCTGGATATCGGTCCGGAAACCGTCAAACTTTACAGCGAAGCGATCCGCTCCGCCAAAACGGTGGTCTGGAACGGTCCGATGGGCTGCTTTGAGATGGAAAAATTCAACAAAGGTACTTTCGGTGTCTGCGATGCGGTCGCTGAAGTCAAAGCCAACGGCGGTATTTCCATCATCGGCGGCGGTGACAGCGTTTCTGCGGTCAAAAAATCCGGTCTCGCTGACAAAATGAGCCATATTTCCACCGGCGGCGGTGCTTCCCTCGAATTCCTCGAAGGCAAAGAACTGCCGGGTGTGGCTGCTCTGAACTGACAGTTCACCATTCAGTCCGCGTCCAGTTTGGGCGCGGACTGTATTTTTTTCTGTCCCATTTGTTGTGATAAAATCTAACCGTCGGTGGCGCATCGCGGGCACTTTCGCGCCTTGCTTCTGCGCCGGTACGGTCGAGTACGGCAGTACACTCCCGCACCGTACTCG
>SUVU01000005.1 GCA_015061865.1 Lentisphaerota bacterium | reverse complement strand
AAGCGAAATACTTTTTTGAAAAAAACACCACAGCGAAACACATATTTGACCAGTTTTGCTCACCGGCAATGCGATCAAAGTGAAACTTTTTTTCATTTTCCGTTATCCTCATATTGCATTAAAAATATTTCTGTCCCATTGGCGCGCAACACAAACTTCAGCACATCCGTATGCTCCGCCACGACTTTGCCGGAATGAACATTGATGATCCGGGCAACTTTTTCCGGCAGGCGGATGATTTTTTCACCGCCGACTCCGGAGTGAACACTCAAATAATGACCGTCCGTATTGACAAAATCATACTCGTTATCCGTGTATGTATGCACTCCGGCGGCGCGGTAAACATTGCGTACAAACTGCGCCGGAACCGCCGGTAAAGCCGCATAAATCCCGGTCGCACCCCGCACTTTTTTCACCCCGAGCACATCCTCTCCGCCGGTAAATTCCGCCAGTATCTGCGCGTCAGGATCATTCAGCGTGAAATACGGCAGTGCCGGATCGCAGTTGTAACGGTATCTGCCGCATAATGTAGCACCGGTCAACTCATTTGTCCACGGGGAAACAGATTTTTTCACCTCTGCCAGCGGCAGCATATTGCCGGGTTTGAACGGACGGACTTTGAAGCCGGTCAAACTCTCCACGCTTGCCGCGTCAAGTTGATTTTTTTCATTGAGATAGCCGTCGCCCCACCGCCAGATGATGAATTTACCCGGCGCGTGCAGTTTGGCATGGATCGCTGCCCGGAGCGGTGCGGAAACTTGATAAGCGTTGATGAAAATAAACACTTTGTACTGGTCGGCAGGGAAATCATCGTGCAGAATATCCTGCAGATAGTGGACATCAAAACCGGCTCCGGCGACACTTACTTCATTGAGCGCAAATGCGCCGACACTGCCGTTGTAAAAGTGCATCCTGCCTCTGGTGAAATCCCCGACGCTTCTGCCGCTTTCGGCATCAAACAGCAGACAGACCTGCGGTTTCCAGCGGATATCTTTGCTCATCTGGTCGGTCAGGATGTTCTGCAATATCCGCACTTCATCCATCACCCCGGCATTGTTGAGCCAGCCGGGCCAGAAAGTGTAAATACGGAATCCCATGTGGTTTTTCAAAGTATCCATCGTCTCTTTCGCCCAGTGGGCACGGCTGATAAAAAGAGTAGCCGGATTGAAACTCGTACTGTACGCGCCGATGACGAAACTGCGCAGATCCATTTCCGGGGCAAGCACTTTGTTGTGGAATCTCGCACTTGCCGGCGCACCGTAATTGGCACTGGGCAGACCGTTGCGGCGCATGGTATAGTCGCCGGGATTGCCGAAACTGTCCACACTTTTTTCCGTATACTGACTGTAACCGCAGTGGGTGCCGAAGTTTTTGCCGCCGAAGTGCATCGTTCCTGAAATAGCGGCATTGTCTTTGGGATATGACCAGACTATCGCCCGGTTGCCGCATTCTTCTTTCATCGCCCGGGTCAAATTGGTAACAGCTTCAAATCCGGCCTGGGCAAATGCCGCATAATAATCCGCCGCTGCACGGCTGATAAAAAAGTTTTTGCCTTCATGCTCCTCATGTGCCGGGATCATGGCGTTTTCCAGCGTCACTGACGGGTCCTGCCATGCCTGCTGCAATGCCGCATCGGTACGGTAAAGCTGTTTGAGATAATTGCGGAAATACTGCAGCATAACCGGGCTGTAATCAAAGCGTCCGAATTTTCCGACTCCGGCGGCGTAGGGGATGTAGGGATACAACTGCTGATCCATTTCACCGGCGACAGCATAACCGATTATTTTCTGCGCCAGCGGAGTGCTTTCAAAATACCGTACCGCCTGCCGCACCAATTTATCGTACGCTTCGCGTTTGGCAGGAGATGCCGGGGAAACCGATGCCCGTGTCCCGTCTGCCGGGAAATCTGCCAAAGTACGGTACGCCACCCCCCATTTGCCGATTTTGTTTTTGCGGGCGTTGGTACTGAAATGGAAACCTTTGCTGGAAAGCAGCAGTTCTTTCTGCCGTTCCGGGTCGCGGGCAAAACTCATCGGCGGCTCACAATTTATTATCGCAATGATATAAGCATCCGGATCGCGCCGCAGCTGCGCCGCAGCATCAAACACCACCGGATATGCTTCGTCAAATTTATATCCGCCTTTGCCGTCATCAAAACTGGCACCGTTGCTGACATAGGGTTTTCCGTCGCGCAAATTTGTCCACATCTGGTGGATTTTGATCCCGACCTGCTTATTCATCACCGACACCTCGCGGCTGTACGGTCTGCCGTGGCAGAACCACGATGCCGCCTGCGGTTTGCCGTTGACGTGAAGTACCGGTTTGCCGTTGACACGGCGCATTTCAGCTTTGGGCAGAGCCACGGGGTTGACCGCCGGTGTGACCTGCAATTTGCCCAGATCCAAAGTCGTGCTGCCATTTTTCCACCGGGTGCGGAAAATTTCCAGCGCGGCCTGATATTCGCCTTTCATCAGGAAACGCGGCGCAAATTTCACCGTGAGAGTTTTTTCATTGAGTTCGATCTCATCCGCGTCTATATCCATGCGGAAAATCACCCCGTTTTGCGTAAACACCACTCTGCCGCCGATAATATTTTTCACCGGGAAGTTCCCGTCAAGAGCGATTTCAAGTGTACCGTCTTCCGGAATGGATGCACTCATTTTCTTTTCCGACACCGTCAATTCCGTCCGGGGCCCGATGTAAAGCGACTCCTGTTTGGTATTGACGATCGCCGCCGTGGCTCCGTTGCCGAAATCCCGTGCCGAACCCTGCCGGGTCTGCGCCGCAAGCCACGCCGTATCGTCAAAATCGACCGCCGTCCAGTTATCCGGCAGTTTATCACCCCACACTTTGGTCTGCGGGTCAGAAACAATGAAATACTCTTTGCCGTTGACATCCCGGACAAACAATTCAAACATCCCTTTCATCCCGCCGCTGGTGCATTTCACCAGCAGAGCCAGCACATTTTTGCCCGCCTGCAACGCCCCGGTCAC
Organism: Lentisphaerota bacterium; assembly: GCA_015061865.1. GTDB lineage: Bacteria > Verrucomicrobiota > Lentisphaeria > Victivallales > Victivallaceae > UBA1784. The sequence goes on along the minus strand of SUVU01000005.1, from coordinate 38,930 downwards.
ATCCGCAACTGCCGGTTGAAACTGCGAACCGTTGCCGAAATTTCTGCCGTTGACAAACAGTATTGCGCCATTATGCCCCAGATAACGGATATACGCCTCCGCCGGAGCGGCATCCAGCGTAAACGTGCGCCGCATCCCGGTAAATCCGCGCTCCACACCGCCCCAGAGGGCCCATCCCTGCCACTCATTGTGGTAAATACCGCGTTGGGAATCGACGGTAAAATTTTTGTCCACGGTCAGATTTTTCAACAGCACACTGCCGTTTTTGCCGCTGACGGTCAATGTTGACAGCGATGCGGTCGCCGGTACGGTGAAATCCATTACGGTTTCAGCGGTCAGATCTTTTTCATACTGCGCCAGGACCTTTTCCCCGGCATCGGCAAAGATCAATTTTACCTTGCCGTTATTTGCCGCACCGGATGTGTGCAGTTTCAAACGGTAACTGACCTCCGGCATCAGCCATTCCGTCGTCCAGCGGAACTGTCCCGGCAATGTCAAATGCGCCCCGCCGGGAACCGCCGTCAAACTGCCGCTGTCAACATGAAAATCCCGCCCCGCCAGCGCATCGCGGCTGGCAAGATTCAATTCGGCAAAGTTTTCTGAAAAAATCCGGTCGCCCGGTTCCACCGCCGGAACTGCGGCAATGCGGTCGATATTGAATTTGAACAATCCGTCACCGCCGCACACCGTAAAGCGCAATATCCGGTCGGATGCGGCTTTATAGGTGACTTTGAATTCCCGCCAGGAGTGTTCCGGCAATAAACCGATATGACGGATGTAATTACGGACAGCTCTTCTTCCATTCCCCGCAAGAGATTTAAAACCGATCACTCTGCCATTGGTATTCTCTTCCCGGAAACCGAAGGAGATATACCCGTCTTTTATACTCTCCAAACGATAACGGCAACTCAACTCGTAAACTTCACCTTTTCTGACAGAAATCGCCACGGGTGAAATCAACTCAAAATCGCCGGGATACGCCCCTTTTTCCACCCGGAGCGACCGTTTGCCGGTATATGACTCACGCCGGTCGATTTTTACCACGGTGGCATCGCCCTCGGCGGAATCCATTTCCCATGCTTTCAGATTTACGGACTCAAAATCCTCTGCCCATGAGCGCACTCCTGCTGTTTTTTTAACAGCAGGAGCTGCGACGGCGGCAGTATCAGCGGTGATGACGATATTTTTGAAAACCCCGTCTGCCAGACGGTAGGTAAAATCCGCCCCCTGTCCGCCGAAAGCGATATAATTGCTGAATTGCGGCACGGCAGCGACCGTACCGATCTTTTTGCCGTCACAATAAAGCGTACTTACTCCGTTGCCCCAGACGACTTTGACCTGAAACGCTTTTCCAGCGGCGATTTTCACGACTTTTTCCACGCTGACGCCTTTATTTTCACTGTTGCGGGTGATGAAAAAGAGCCGCAGTTTGCCGCTGCCGATCTGATTGACCCCGATCTGGGTGCGCCCGGAGTAACAGAGCATGTAAGTCTGCAATTTGCCCGGAGTACCTTTGCTGAAATTCCCGGTAAAGGTAAATTCAATACTGCCTCCTGCCGGATTCAGCATCCCTTTTACCGCCGGAAATTTGATCCCCTTTGCCGCGGCATCGTATTCCGCATGGGTAAAAGTGACTTTGACGGAACTTTTTTGCGGGACGGGGACTTTGACTGCCGGGGCGGGGGCGGCAGGTTTACCGCCATCATTGCTGATCGCAATATTTTTGAATACCCCGTCAGCCAGCCGGTAGGTGAACTCTTTCCCCTGCCCGCCGAAAGCGATATAATTGCTGAACTGCGGCACGGCAGCGGCGGTGCCGAGTTTTTTACCGTCACAGTAAAGCGTGCTTTCACCGTTGCCCCAGACCAGTTTGACCTGAAACGGCTTGCCCGCAGAAATTTTTACGACTTTTTCCACTCCGGCATTTTTGCCCTCACTGTTGCGGGTGAAGAAAAATAATCTCATTCTGCCGCTGGCGAAGCGGTTTACCCCGATCTGGGTACGACCGGAGTAACAGAGCATGTAAAGCTGCGATTTTCCAGGAGCGTTTTTGCTGAAATTTCCGGTAAAAGTAAATTCAATACTGCCTCCTGCCGGATCCAGCATCCCTTTTGCCGCCGGAAATTTGATCCCCTTTGCCGTAGCATCGTATTCAGCATGGGTGAATACGGTTGCTCCACAGAGCAATATCCCGGCAAACATCATTGCCGCCAAACACAATTTTTTCATATTTCCTCCTTATTTCAAAATTCTTACCGGCCCATACAAACCTGATTCACGGCTCTCTTTTTCAAATTCCCGCTGCACCGTATGATACGCTGAAGCGGGGAAAGTTTCCGCCCATTTCTGTTCGACTTCCGGAGTAATGGCGTTGCTTAAAGTATTGGTCACCACCACCTCCAGACGGTTGAGTCCACGCCGCAATTTACCGCGAATATCAAAGACAAACGGCGGCAGCATTTTCATTCCCAGCGATTTGCCGTTGAGTCTGACCTCACAGGCGTATTTGACTTCGCCCAGATCCAGAAATCCGACGTCACTGCCGTCATGCCGGAAACTCGTGCTGTAACACGCATCCCCGGAAAAATCCGCCCCCAATACCTCCTGCCAATTTCCCAATTTCACCGGCACTGCCGATGCTGACACCGGTTGACATGAAGCATCAAAACCATCATAACGCACCACCGGAGCCAGCTGCCAATGGTCAAGCGTTTTCACCACGCTCTGCATCACCGCCGGAGCCGGGGAAACTTCCGCCTCCCCGACGATGAACACCCGGGCTTCATACGGAGCGAAATCCCACGACCACACGCCGTCGCCGCTGCCGGGGACAGCAAAAAACTCCCCTTTGACCGCATCGGCATACGCTACCGGACGCTTTTCCCGGGCATTGAACTGCGCTTTGACCGTGGTACCGGAAGTATTCATCACCATATACAATGCTTCACCGTTGCTTAAGATCCGCTTGTTGACCAGCAGATTCCATGATGACGGCGAGGCTGCCAGAGTCACTTCGGCGCGATCCAATTCTTCTGCGCCAAGCACCGGGAATCCGGCGGCACGGAGCCGGTCAAGTTTCGCCTGAACTTTTTTGCCCAACCGGCAGAGTCGGGGCAGAACCAGCGAAGTAAACGACATTTTGCCGATTTTCAATTCGCCGCCGCGCAATTTTGCCTCTTTGACCTCGTCATCGGAAATATATTCAAAATCCCGCTGACTGCGCCGCAACCGGTCCGCCACACTGATCTGCTCATAAGTCGAGTAAAAACGGTCGTGACACTCCAGATACAGCGACCGCATATCAAAAAACAGCGCCGTTTTCGCCCCGGGTCTGCCCAGACTGGTCAGATGCGCCATGCGTCCGGTATAAGTGTGGATCTCCCCGAAATACTTCCACAGCGGCGAAGATTCACCGAATCCGGGACGTCCGCCGGCAATCGCTTTGCTGTTCTGCGACATGGCACTGAAAACAAAGGTATTGACACCGCAAACCATCATGTAATCCAGCACAAATTTCATCTCTTCCGGCGTTATTCCGCTGCCGTAGATGGCAAAAACTTCCGCCAGCACATCTTTATTGCCGTTCAAATGCGCCGCTGAACTGGCAAGTTTCGGGAACGGATGCTGTCTGCCGGTGCGGTGCAGCTGCCGCCAGATGGTATCGACCCCCGGACAATCAAATGCCCGCAGTGAACTGAATAAATGGCCGAAACCGTTGCGGGAGCAATTGTACCACATATCCTCGCCGCCGAAGTGACCGCCGGAACGTATCTTATTTTTGCGGCACCAGTTGCGGATCGGCAGCAGATAGCGTTCTTTGAAAAGTTCGCCCATCACTTCGCAGTAATCCGTCCGCACCTCCGCCAGTTCGCTGTTGTTGCGGAGGGTGAAATTGGTATCCTGCGCCGGGTCGAGCAATCTGCCCAGATACGGCCGCAGATCGTAGCCTTTGCGTTTGATAAACTCCTCCGGCAGATCATCCACCCACGCCAGACGCTCCTTATTCGATCCCGGCATGGTCGGCTCGTCGGTAAAAGCAATATGCACCGTTTTGCCGAAATGTTTCCCGAAATGACGCTTGAATGCCTCGTGGGTCAGCTCCAGAAACTTTTCCGTCGCCCCGGGCGCCAGCACATTGGGCATCCGTGCCGCCCCGCCGGGGGTGACGGCAGTGCTGATGATTTTGTAGGAATTCTCACCGTCATAAACGGCAAATTTGGGGGCAAATTTTTCCGGATCGCTCCGCACCACCTGCCCGCAGGCACTGCCGCTGGGCCAGCCGCCCTCGTCATAGAGGAAAAATTTCATTTTCAACTCCGCACAGATCTCCACGACCTGCGCGATAATGGCGTTGTATTCCTCGCTCAAATAGCGCGGCGACATCCGGGAAAAAATATCCGGACGGAATTCTGGCGGCAATGGATGCAGACAGACCGAACGCGCCCCTTTGGCAGCCATATCCTCCAACTGCTTTTGCAAATGCGGCACTTCAAGTTTCTCTGACAATGTCCAGAAATATCCCGGCGTCCTCCGTGCCGGAGGCGTGCGGAAACCGGCTTTTTTGATCATTTTATCATCTCTCCCTGATTCATCCGGTGGTTTTCAATCAGTACATGCCTTACAATACACCGCCTGCATAATTTTTTCCACTGTTTTTGAGAAAAAAAATCATTTTTTTATGTTTTTTAATCACAAATGATTGTTTGAATCACTTTTTGATCGTTTCACAATCACTTTTTGCGCTCAAATGCTCTTTTCGTCTTACAATTCCGGAGGTCATTACCGGAATTTTGAAGTTTTTGTCAACTTTACCTATAATATATAACAAAATTGCGGCAGTGACCTTGACAGAAAAATCAAAAAAAAGCACAAAAAAAGCAATTTTATAAATTTATTTCTGCAATAGTTTGACAATGATATTTATATGGTGTAGTTTACTTGCAGAACGCAAGTTTGGCACCGGAGACCGCAGGATGAATGTAAAAGAAAAAAGTTTGGCGCTCTATCTGTCGCATGGCCGTTTTGAGGATGCCCCGGAGATCGAGCTGCCGCTGTTTGTCAAAATTTTGGATTCCCAGACGGAATGTGAGGATCACACTCACGATTTTGCCGAACTGGTGATCGTGCGGCAGGGAACGGGGGTGCTGGTCTGCAATAATGTCAGCCGGGCGATCACCGCCAGAGATGTTTTTGTCATCCCGCCCGGAGCATGTCACCGCTACGAAAAAACTGCCGGGTTATCGCTGGCAAATCTGATGTTTTCCCCCCGCCGGCTGCCCATGCCGAAACTGGATCTGCCGCTGCTGCCCGGATACCATGCGCTGTTTATGCTGCGCAATGATTTTTTTGCCGATCAGAAAACTTTTCCCGGCTTCAGCCTGGCGCCAGAACTATACGGCACTCTGGAAAATCTCCTGCAAATGATGCGTCAGGAGTGCCAAAAACCGCAGCCGGGGGTGAATTTCCGGCTGATGGGGCTTTTCATGTCATTACTGGGCAATCTGGCGGCAGCGTATCCGGAATCAACCGGCAGTTCCCGCCAGAGCGAAACCGGGCAGTTGTGCGGACTGGTGGCGTTTATGAACCGGGAATTTCACCGCAAAATAGATTTCACTGAACTGTTGGATAAAGTGCCGATGTCCCGCAGTACGCTGAACCGCAATTTCGTGCGTGCCACCGGTGAAACGCCGATGCGTTATCTGCTCAAACTGCGTCTGGAACACGCCGCCAGTTTATTGACTCACACCGACACTTCCATTACTGAGATCGCCGTTGCCTCCGGATTTGAGGACAGCAATTATTTTTCCAGAGCTTTCCGCAAAGTCTATCACCTTTCGCCGCGGGAATTCCGTACCCTGCGCTCCCGGCAGGCATAACACCATACCGCCGATGGTTCAGGCGGATATTCAGCGTGGCTCGCGCTTATTTGCGGATTTCAGCATGTCCATCCGCAAATACAACTGCCCCGTGCTGATCGCAACGGGCAAGCGGTGTGGTATCCTGATTTTTCACATCATGTATTTTGACTTTCGGCGGAGTATAAACATATTCTTTTTTATCCCCCGCCGGACAGGATTTACTCACCTCCCAGCTTTTGCTTACCGAATCGAGATTTGCCGGGAAATATCCGTCATTTTCATCGCAATACATTAAAACGCCAGTGGCGAGTATTTTCAAACCGTTCATGCACGCCGCCCTTTCGTTTGCTTTTTTTGCTCCGAGTCGGATCTCTTTACCGCAACCGGCAATTCCGCCAACGATCATTGCTGCCGCCATGCACCACAATAACGATTTTTTCATACTTTCCTCCTGTTATTTCCCTTTGGGATTGGGGCCGTATTTATTGGTTCCGGGCTGGGAATCTTTCAGCTCGTAAAAGAGCAGTATTCCGGTACTTATCAGTGACAAAACCTGCACACTTCCGGGTATCGGGATCAGCAATCCCGCCAGCGGCAGCAGGTTCCAGAACCACATCAAACCGCTTTTGCCCACATCGTGCATCCGGCGGCAGAATACGGCGATTTCCGGGACGATCAGCAATAGCGAAATCACCCCAGCCACCAGCAGCACCACCGGCGAGGAAACGACATTGGCAAGCACCAGCTGCCCGACCATCATCACCGCAAACGTCAACAATTTGAACAGCCAGAACTCTTTCCGCCGCGCCCTGCCGGAAAAAACTGCATATTTTTTCAGCGCCGTAAACGGCGTGATATTTTCCTCCGCCATAACCTGCTGAACCGGCGGAGTATCCGGCATCACCGGTTCCATATCCACGGCTCCTGGACCGGGCGAAATCGCCCCGCACACCGGGCAAACCACCGCATTTTCAGGAATTTTACTATTGCAATACTGACATTTCATATTTCTTCAATAACAACGGGCAGCAATTCTTTAATCAAAGTTTTCCTTTTATAATCATACTTTTAATATAACACTGCCGGATTTATTTTTCAATCCCCTTTTTTGATTGCACCCCTTGCATAAAATAAAACCGTGCTTTATCTTATACTCACGGACAAATAACTCATTTTCGAGGAAATCAATATGGCAAAAATAAGCAAAAAAGATCTGCTTGACCGTTATTCGTGGATGTTGACCATCCGCCATTTTGAACGGCGGGCCAAAGAGTTGTACCGGGCAAGTCTGGTCAAAGGCGCATTGCACTTGTACATCGGCGAAGAGGCGATTGCCGTCGGTGTCTGCTCGGCACTGCGGGACGACGACTGCATTTTCAGCACCCACCGCAGTCACGGTCACTATCTGGCAAAAACTCACGACGTCGATGGTGCCATGGCGGAATTGCTCGGCCGTGCCACCGGCTGTTCCCGGGGACACGGCGGTTCGATGCACATGTTCAACCGCAATAAAGGTTTCCTCGGCAGCAACGGTATCGTCGGCGGCGGCATCCCGCTGGCAATGGGGGCGGCTTTTGCCGCTAAATACCGCCACACCGATGCCATCGGAGCCACATTTTTCGGCGACGGTGCCGCCAATCAGGGCGTACTGCACGAAACTCTCAATATGTGCGCTTTGCTCAAACTGCCGCTGTTGGCGATCTGCGAAAACAACGGCGTGGCAGCAACCACTTTGACCACCCGTTCCACCGCCGAACAGGATCGGTGCAAACTTGCCGCCGCCTACGGCATCGCCGCTGAAACTGTCGATGGCAACGATCTGGAAGCCGTTTGCGATGCCGCCGCCAGAGCTGTCAAAGCGATCCGCAAAACCGGATCCCCCCGCCTGCTTGACCTGCGCAGTTACCGCATGGAGCCGCATTGCGGGATCATCAAAGACAACCGCGATCCGGAAATCCACCACCGGCAAGTGACCGAATTTGATCCGCTGCTTATCACCGCCAGACGGCATCCGGATATTTTCACAGAAAAAGAGTTGGCGAATTTGCAATCCCTCGCCGAATCCAGAGTGGAAAGTGCCATTACCAAAGCTCTGGCGGCACCGATGCCGGATCCGGAACTTTTCAAACAGAATTTTGGAGTGTGCTGAAATGAGAAAAATGACCTATATCGATGCTGTCAGAGAAGTTTTGGCACAGGAAATGGAGCGCAATCCCGATATTTTCATCATCGGTGAAGATGTCGATGTGGACGGCGGCGTCTGGAACGAAACCGCCGGACTGCCGGAGCGTTTCGGCGCCATGCGGGTCGTCGGCACCCCGATTTCAGAAGCCGGCTTCACCGGACTTGCGGCAGGTGCCGCCCTCTGCGGTCTGCATCCGGTGGTGGAGTTCATGTATCCGGACTTTATCCACGTCGCCATGGATCAGGTGGTCAACCAGATCGCCAAAGCCGAATTAATGTTCGGCAATCAGGCTCAAATGGGCGTGACCATGCGCCTCTGCGCCGCCGGTACCGGCACCCGGGAAGCCGCCCAGCACTCCCAGAATCTGGAAGCGTGGTTCAACCACATGCCGGGAATGAGTGTGGTCATGCCCGCCACGGCGACCGATGCCGCCGGTTTGATGCTGACGGCGCTCCGCACGCCGCATCCGGTGATTTTCATTGAGAGCCGCCGGGATTATTACACCGAACAGGAGGTGCCGGATAAATTTGAACCGATCCCGTTCGGCTGCGGTCAGATCATCCGTTCCGGCAAAGATGTCACCCTGCTGACCATGGGCTATATGCGTACCAAAGCCCTTGAAGCCGCCGAAGCATTGCGCGGCGAACTGGATGTCGAAGTCATTGATCTGCGTTCGGTCAAGCCGCTGGATATGCCGCTGATCCTGCAATCGCTGCAAAAAACCGGCCATGTCGTCATCGCCCACGAAGCCCCGGAAACCGGCGGAGTCGGTGCCGAGATCGTGCGCCGTATCACCGCAACAGGATTCGACCTGCTGGATGCGCCGCCATTAGTGCTTGGCGGCAAAGATGTTGCCACTCCTTTCAGCGCAGTTTTAGAGGATGTCGTCGTCCCGCAAACTGCCGATGTCATTGAGCTGATCCGGGACTCGTTCCGCAAGTAACAACGCCCCCGGATTCAGGGTAAAACTTGATTTTTTCCGGGGCAACGGCTATATTATGTGCCGGACAACCAACCAGAAAGCGAGGGGTTTACTTATGGATGAGTTGAAATTTTTAGATCCGTTAATGCAGCGCGGCAGAGATTTTCTGCAGTGCCGTTATCCGATCATATGCGGTGCAATGACCTGGGTTTCCGAACCGAAACTGGTCGCCGCAGTTTGTAATTCCGGCTGTTTCGGCTGCCTTGCCGGGGGCAATGCGCCGACGGAAGTGCTGCGCCGGCAGATCCAGGAACTCAGAACTCTAACCGACAAACCGTTTGCGGTCAATTTGATCACGATCGCTCCGGCGTATCAGGATCATCTGGCGATGTTAAGCGAAATGCACGTCCCGTATATCGTGTTTGCCGGCAGCTTCCCTAAAGAAAAAGAGGTCGCCGCCGCCAAAGCCACCGGAGCGAAAGTCCTGTGCTTCGCCTCCACGGTCTCCATTGCTGAACGGATGATCAAATTCGGTGCGGATGCGATCATTCTCGAGGGCAGTGAAGCCGGCGGTCACATCGGTCACGTCTCATCGGTCGTGCTGATGCAGCAGGTTTTGTTCCGCTTCGCCGATCAGCTGCCGATGTTCTGCGCCGGTGGTATCGCCACGGGCAAAATGATCGCCCACACGATGCTGATGGGCGCCGCCGGAGTGCAGCTCGGCACCCGGTTTGTGATGACCGAGGAATGTAATGTGCATCAGAATTTCAAAGATGCCTTTGCCCGTGCCAATGCCCGGGATGCGGTATCCACGCCGCAGTTCGACTCCCGGCTGCCGGTGGTCGCTGTCCGTGCGTTGCGCAACAAAGGCACGGATGAATTCGGCAAATTGCAGCTGGCTCTGCTCAAAAAACTCGAAGCCGGTGAAATTCACCGTCAGGAAGCCCAGGAACAGGTGGAGAAATTCTGGATCGGCGCCCTGCGCAAAGCCGCCATCGACGGCGATGTGGCTATGGGTTCGCTGATGGCAGGACAATCCGTCGGACTGGTGGATAAGATCATGCCGATCAAAGACATGGTCGCTGAATTGCTCACCGATGCGGAAGCCGAACTGGCACAAGTTCACGCCAAACTCAGTTGATTTTACCGTCAGCAGTAATGCGAGGGGGAATATCACGGTAAAATCAGCAGTCAGCACAACAAGACCCGGAACTGAATTTCAGTTCCGGGTCTATTTTATCATCCCCGCAGGGGAAATCTGCAGGCGGCACACTTTGACCGCCGCACCTCATACTTAATCTTCTTCGACTTCGTCCAAAGCCCATTTGCCTTTGGCGCCCCAGCCTTCGTAAATCCATTTGCCGTCGGTGAAATCCGGGAACGCCACCGGCGCACCGCCCATGGCAATAGATTCTTCACTCAGGCAGGTAATTGCCATCCATGCGGCACAATCGTACACGTCGATCGGCGGAGCCGTGCGGTTGCGCACCGCATCAAAAAACGCCTGCAGGATCAAACCATCCATACCGCCGTGACCGCCGATGAGCTGATCTTTGTAAGTTTTCCAGATCGGGTGGTCATATTTTTCATAAATATCCGCCACCGGAGTCCAGTCGTGGACAGTGTAGGGATTTCCGGCGACGTCGATCTCTTCACGCACGGGACTGATGCCTTCGATATGGACAGATTTGACATCTTCCAGAAAGATACCTTTGGTACCCTGCACCCGCAAATCCCGGGTATACGGACGGGGCAGTGACACGCAGTGGGTCATCGTAACCGTTTCGCCGTTGGCACATTTGATCACCGTCGTCACCACGTCACCGGCGGCATAAAACACCTGACCGCGGCCGGAACGCTCTGCTTCACGCATGAATCCGCGCCCTTTGCTGGCGGTACTGGTCAAAGTCATAAAACGGTTGCCGCGGTTGATGCGCAGAATTTTTGCCACCGGCCCGATGCCGTGGGTCGGATACAAGTCACCGTTGCGGCGCAAGTTATGGACTTCACGCTCCGCCCGTCTGCCATCGGCGCGAGCCATTTCAGACAGGGTATGCTCATAACCGCATTCGCAGTGGATCAATTCCCCCAAAAGACCTTTGCGGGCGAGATTCAAACAGAGCAATTCGTTACGGCCGTAACAGCAATTTTCCAGCATCATACAGGAAACGCCGGTGGATTCTGCCGCCCGCACGAGGTGCCACAACTCATCCAGAGAGGAGGCGCCGCCGACTTCGATACCGGCATATTTACCGTTTTTCATCGCTTCTTCAGCGATCCGCAAGTGGCTGTTCCACGATGTCGGCACCAGCACTGCATCGACCTGATCGCAGGCGATCAACTCCCGATAATCCGTGAAAGTCAACGGCGTGGGATAATCATGTGCTTTCATGATCCCCAGCATCCGGTCGAGCTGCGCCGGATTAATGTCACAAATCGCAGTCACCAACACTTCACTGCGATCAAAACTGAATATCGTAGCCAAAAGCGTTTCGGCGCGCGCTCCGACTCCGATCATGCCGACTTTTACTGTTTTCATTTTCAGACTCCTTTGTCTTTAACTTCACTTAATATACTACCAGCGCAGTGATTGTCAACTGCATACTCCGGGGAAAACCTTCAAAAATTCCCGATGAAAATCCTTATCGCCATAACGGTCAACCGCATCGGGCAATAATTCATCGGCAGTATAATTGGACTTGATGCTCTGCAAAGTCACCCGCTGTTCCGCTTCATCACAAATAAATTTGATCCGCCACGTCCGGCATCCCAGCTCCACACTGCCGTCGTTTTGCCAATAGAGCCGCTTGCGCGAGGAATCCAGCGGAGCCCGGCACAGCTGCACCCGGCAGAAATTCGCCATATCCAAGCCGCAAAGCTGCTTTATCAACTCCGCCCGCCGGGTAAATTCCGCCGTCGGCACGATTTGCCACACGTTATCTGCATCCGGCACATTGCGCCACCCGACCGCTGCATCCGGAAACGAATCCGCTTCCGGAATATACGGCTTTATATCCAGCACCGGGGTCCCATCCAGCAGATCAATGCCCCGCAAAATAATGCGCCGGGACTCCACCGCCACGATTTCAGCACAGCTTAAACCGATGGGGTTGACCCGGTACGGCGACCGGGTGGCAAACAAACTGCGGCAAATACCGTCAGCCGGAAACGGCGGGCGCACTTTGGATTTCCAGTGATGCCCCATATTCAGATGGAAACAGAATATCAGCCAGATCCGGTCAAATCCGGCAAGATCGGCGATCGCATCACCGCCATATTCCGGCAGCAGTTCCAACACTCCGTCGGCGGTACTGAACACCCCCTGGCGCGGCGCCTCAAAACGATATTTCCCGGCAGTATGCACCGTGCCGATCGGTTTGAAAATATATTCGCTGTCCATACCAATAAAAAACCCGGAGCCGTTAAGCTCCGGGAGGCTTGTTTATTACATAGTGCGCGGAAATTCCGGCAAACCGTGCTCTCTCTCAGCCGGCAGCAGCGGTGCGCCGTCCGGCTTGATCATCCGGCAGGTCATGAACACCAGCAGGTGATTTTTCTGGGAGTTCACGTATTTGCTCTGGAAAAATCTGCCGATAAACGGAATATCGCCCAGAATCGGAACTTTGTCATCGATGCTTTTGCTCAAATCCTGAGTCACGCCACCGATCAGCACAGTTTCACCATCTTTCACGATTACATGGGTTTTGATGCTGCGTTCAGTGAAAATCGGTTTGCGGATATATTCACCGTCATCATCCTCTCCACCGGTACGCGTATCAACGACCATCCAGCCGGCAAACTGCGTGATCGGAATATTGATCGGCACTTCGATCAAACCGGTCTTTCTGTTCGCTTTCGGAGTGATTTCAAACCATACGCCGAGTTTTTTCTCGTAACTCAAATCCGGCTGCGGGATCGGCACTTCGATCCGGAAGTCATTGTTGGACTCGGTATCGATCGTTTCCCATTCATCCGGATAGTAATGCAGCTCACTCATGTCGATTTTAGCCGTCGTACCGGAGAGCGTCGTCACCCGGGGAGAGTAGAGAATATCACTGGAATCCGCCCAATCCAGCGCATACACGCTGAAAGAAAGCAGATTTCTGCGATCATACCACATCGCCTGCACCGTGGCATCAGCATCCGGCTCCGGCTCATTGATTTCATTAACCGTAATCACTTCACCTTCTTTATTCGTGGTGGTATGTGTATGTTTATACACCGGTGAATTATATTCGTAACCCTGCCCGTTTTTATTCACACCGGAATAACGGTCATTGGCTTCAGAGGGATCGTAATGACGGAGCAAATTATTGGTATTGAAAGAACCGTTGGCTTTACCATTGGGACCGAAACTGCTGTACGCCCAGTTGAAACCGAGCTCATCCAGATCGCTCTGGGCAACTTCGATAAATTTGAACATGACCTGAACCATCGGTTCCGCTTCACGCATATACTCCAGTGCCTCACCGACTTTGTCCAGATTGGCAGGAGTATTCGTCACGATCACATGGTTGCGCTGCGGCACCAATTTAACAGATGAACCTTTGCCGAAAGCAATACCGCGGGCATTAAATTTTCTTTTGAATTTGTCGGCATTATCATTTTTCTGGAGTGAATATGGAAACACTCTGGTTTCCATTTTTTCCAACTGAACTTTAATGGGAGCAACCAGCACGGCATTATCAGTGATCGTATAATCCAAAAATTTGTAATCATGTTTCAAAGATTCCAAAATGAAATAAACAGATCCTTTGGAGATTGAAACCGGTTTGGGCAGGATTTCTTTGCGGCTTTTCTCATCACTATCAAGTTTGACCACGAAGTTGACTCCGCGATTGGCGGCATCCCCGCTTTTATCAAAACGCATTGCATCATCGCTGAGCGTTTTCATCAACTCTTCAAAAGTCACCTCCTCAACATCAAAGTTGGGAATAATGATCTCGTTCATTTTAGCTGCAAGTTTGGACTCCGTACCGGCAACTTTTTTAACTTTACCTTTTTTGATCTGGTTATCCGGAGTGCCGATCGTAACATCCTGCACGATCGGAATCGCACCGTCCCACTCCACTTTACCGGTCATCCGGCGGGCAGTGGCATGAGCGCGCAGTTTGGCATCTTTGCGGATACGGTTATTGATACCATGCAAATTCTGGATCGCATCCTCATTAAACGGGTCGATCAGCAGCGCTTCCTCAAATTTACGTCTGGCCTGCACCAGCTGATTTCTGCCTGCCAGAGTACGCCCCTGCTCCAAAAGCAGCTGGATTTCATATTCCTGCATGGAATATTTCGGATTCAGTTTATTGATCCCGGCATTCTCCATTTCCAGTGCGGCATTGCGGCGGATCGTGTAAAATTCGATTTTTTTCTGCAATTCTTCACGCCGTTCCGGGCAATATTCAATAGCTTCGGTACAAATTTTGATCGCATCTTCAAAATCGTTGCTGGTCAATTTTTTGTCCGCACGTCTGACCGCCGCATCAGCTTTCTGCTGATAGCACTCGGCAATACGTTTTTTGCAAACAGCGATCCGTTCCCGGAATTTCTCACCGCTGGGGAATCTCTCCATCGTCGAAATAACTTCACGGTAACCGGTAATCGCACCGTCAAAATCACCGGCAACAGCCTTTTCATTGGCGTTGCGCATTTTTACACTGCTGTCAAACAACACCTGCTGTCTGCCAAGATTCACTCTGACTTCAGTATTGTCAGCTTTATCCGCCGGGATCTGAACCTCCGCTGCGGTCACCATCGCACCCAGAACCATGCCGGGCACCAGAAACATCATTTTCTTATCCATATTTTTCATCCTCCGGCTTCAACTTAACGACCCATTTCAGGAATACCGAAATTGTTCTGCAGCTTCCGGATCGGTTCGCCGGAACTGTTCATCAATCTGGCAGTCACAAAAATCAACATATTGCGGCGGGTGGATACTTCGCTGTGGGACTGGAACAATCTGCCGATGAAAGGGATGTCTCCCAAAATCGGAATTTTGTCCAGCCGTGACTGCGAAATACTGTCGGACAAACCGCCCAGCACCATTGTTTCGCCATGGTAAACGTCAACCTGCACGTCAATCGAACGGGTGGAGATCACCGGGCGCCAGATCGCCAGATTGCGACGGCTTTCCTCCTCAGAGAGTTTTCCGCTGCGGTAAACCAGCACATCCATGAAATATTCATCTTTGCCGGTATAACTTTTGATTTCCGGTCTGATGTCCAGACGGATCGTTCTGTTATCAGCCAGTACCCGCGGCGTAACTTTGAAATTCGTCCCCATCATATCCGGTTCGTCGTTAAATGACGGGGTCGGCAGCGTCAGCGTATAGGCATCCATTGTCACCATCGCTGTCCTCGATCTCGATTTCCAATTCATCCCAGTCGGTCGGGAAAAAGTAACCTTTGCCCATTTTAACTTCGGCTTCTTCACCGCTGCTGACCAGAACTTTCGGAGCAGAAATCATTTCAGTACGGTCACTGCGGTCAAGCGCATTGATCGTCAGCGACAAACTGAACTCCTGATTTCCACCGAAAGGTTTGAATGACCCCAGCAAGTCCGGGAAAATATTCAGGTTGCTGATCATACGGCTGTCCACACCGCTGAGCATGTTACTCAACATGGAAAGAGCTTTGGCAGAACCATCGGAGTACCTTGTATTGTCGCCAGTGTAAATACCACTGCCGGTGTAATATCCTTTGGAGTCCAATTTTTTATTGCTCAACTCACTCAGCGCCCAGTTGAAACCGAGTTCTTCCATATCGTTTTCATTCAGCTCGATACTTTTCACTTCGATCTGAACCATCGGTTTATCTTCGTTCAGCTCCCGCAACAGCGCTTCCAAACGCTGATGGTTCGCAGCGGAATTTCTCATCGTAAGCACGTTACCGTCAAGTTCAATGCTGGCAGAAATTTCTTCCGGGAATTCCACACCGTACATTTTGAAAAAGCTTTTCAACTGGCCATCCTGAAGCTCGTCGGCGCTTTTGGCTTTGGAATCAGCCGCCTCATCTTCCTCGCTTTTTTCCGAAGAAGCGTCCGGATCAGTACCTTTGAAAAAGGCATTGATCAACGGCTGCAAAGTCGAACTCACCGCATAATCTTTGGAAACAGGTTTGCCGATAGTACCCAACACGACCCGGTCGTCTCTGATTTCATAGGAAATATCAGCCAGATAGCAAACATAATTGATCAAATCACGCATGGAAACATTTTTCAACTCCAGAGTGATTTGAGTTTCGCTTTTCTGCGCAACGTCTGCCTGATCGCCGGAGTTTTTTCTTCTGGAAGCAGTCTGTTCTGCTTCCGGATCAGTTTCGCCGTCGGCACTCCCGGCATTGGCGTTCTGAAGACTCGGGGGAACGTACTGAACCATAACTCCTTTGTTGTCAGGAGAATAATTTTTGCTGCGCTTGGTCATAAAATCAGCCACACCGTTAAGGTCGGCTTCGGCAAATTGAACTTTCGGGAAAATAATTCTGTCAAGTTTAGCCTGCAAACCGGTATCGTCGGCGGATTTGGTCATCGCATCGACTTTTTTGACATTGTCGATTTCCCGCGGGAACTGCGGCTCCACCCACTGCCACGCTTCATAAGCCAGCTGACCGGCGACATCCGCATCACGACGTTTCACACCGGTAGTATAATATGCTTTATAGAGAGTATTCGCCAGCTGACCGGCTTCAGCGTTAAATGGATCGATCACATAAACTTTTTCGATCTCGGCACTGGCGGCCTCGTATCTGCCGTGTTTGATCAGGGTACGGGCAGCGGCAAGCGCAGCTTTGATCTGTTTTTCTTTCTCCACGAGTTTGGCATCAATTTTTTCGGGATTGGTCTTATCACGATACTCATTGGCAGTCTGACGGCTGCGGGCGGCGGCGGCGATCTCATCAGACTCGGCAGTCAACTCATCACAAACACCTTTTGCCTCCAACGCAAACTTCATCGCGTCAGCATAGCGGCCCTCGGCATACGCCTTTTCCGCACTGCGCAATTTGATCGTACCATATTTCAGGCGCAACGCCCGCAATTTGGCGGAATACTCTGCCAGGCGCCGTTTGGCACGCCAGCTGTCGCTTCTTTTGAGTTCATCCTGCAACTCTTTAACGACCCTGTTGTCCAGGATTTCAATTGCCTGATCGAATTTCCCGGCAGCCGCAAGCGCTTCGCTCTTGCTGGCATACCGATCCTGTGTTGCGTAGTAATCGTTCTGCATTTTCTCGTGTTCTGCGGTCATATTCTCTGCCGCAGTCAACGTCGAAAATCCCAACGCCGTCGCCAGACAGAACATCAACGGACACTGAATCAAGGTTGTTTTTTTCATTCGTTTGACTTCCTTTTTATATATTTTTGAAATTGTTTATTTCAACCCGCTACTGAACTTAAAAAGTTTCATCCCCCCCTGTTTCGGAAGCATCTTTCTTTTTCTCTCCGACCCGCATTTCCTGCGGGATCTTACCATCTTTAGTGATCTCGATCAAAGTCCGGTTGCCGTTTTCATCGGCACGTTCATTCCGGTCAACGATCCAGACGATCATTTTTTCGACATCGACTTTGGCAACCAGATACCGCTTGCCGCCACGGTTTTCATTATTAACGGCGCCGACTCTCACCTCTCCGCCGATCGTCAATGCATGTTCCAACGGCGGATAGAAGCCCACGTCTTTCAAAATCGGGCGTTTATCAGAAGAATACGCCGGTTGTCCGGCAAACATCACCAATTTATCCGGCTGACGGTTGGTCTCGCCATAAAGCTCCTCGACCAGGAAGATTTTGCTCTTATCTTCCACCGTTTCCTTGCCATTTTCACCTGCGGCTTTGACAACTTTGATATCCCGCACGATTTCTACAATTTTATAATCACGGCGATCAATGCTCACCACTTCATTCAAAGCATAGAACTGGGTCTGTTCACGTTTTTTTCGCTTGACGTTGAACTGCAGCTCCCATTTGGTTTTATCGTCAGAATTATTGTCATTAAGTTTCATAAATTTGATCGGCAATTCGATCTGGGCGACATCCGCCAGCACCAGACGCCACCAGTGCGGAGGATGGATCCGGCCATTGCGGGGATCGGAATTATTGGCGATTTCAAACACATTGGAAAATCCGTCATTATCATTATCAGCCAATGCATCATCCGGATTATTCGGATCCAGACCGTATTTTCTTTCATCATCATTGGAAATTCCATCGCCATCACTGTCGTTTTCAGAGGCAGTCAACACTTTGGCTTTGCGTCTTTCCGGAGGCGTCGGCAGATAAGTGCCGCAAATCAGACAATTGCGTTTCTGGTCTTTGGACGAAAAATTATCCAGCGGGATATAAATCGCCTTTTCACCTTTACAATAGGGGCATTTGGCGATCGGGAACACAAACGTCAAATCGCTGAAACCGTTGAATGCTTTAGCCTCGATTTCAGTGTTGCGGGAGTGATTATCGTCCCATTTCAATGCGCCTTTGCTTTTCTGCACACTGACATTGAGATATTCACTGTCGGGATCGGCTTTTTTATGATCTGCTTTGCGTTTCGGGATCTGCAGGGACTCCTCAGTGATCTCTTTGGTACTGCTGATAATACCCTGAACCGTGAACATCAAACCGATAAACACACAAAACAACCCCAACAGGAGAATTTTGTCGTAGTGCTCTTTCAAAAAGTCTTTCATAATTATATCTCCGGAATTCCTTATTTCGCCAACACGATATAATCAATGTCGATATAAGCGATACTTTCTTCATCACCGCCGACATAAATCATCCCATAATCTGAGCGTTTTTCCGGCGGCAGCTTGGCATCCCTGTCAAGACGCGCCTGCTCCTCCTCGCTCCGGCTCCGTTCTGCAGAAGCCTCGCGGCGCTGACCGCTGCGTCTGGAAGTCGAAACTCTGCGCGGCTGCTCTTTATCTGCTTCATTCAGCTGCGAAGTTTCATCTCCCTGCCCCATCAAGGCGGCGGCGCCATTTTCTTTGGCTTGCAGAAATACCGAACGCACCACATACATCCGGTTATCTTTCACCGCCGCATCGAAATTGCGCACCGCATCACGGATGGCAGACATTTTACCGGTAATCACAACAGTATAATGGGAAACCCGGAAGTCACCGGCATTTTCCACAGAACTTCTCAAATCGATCACATCGCTGCGTTTTTCTTCGCTGTTTTTTCTGGCACGCACCACGATCTGATTCAACGTCGCCACATTGGCATCCGCCAGACGTTTGACGATGTCACCATACACATCCCAGTGGAAAAGCAACGCCGGATAATCTTCTGCTTTATAACCGGAATCTTCACTGCCGCGACCGGAAACCGCATCGCCGGAGCCGCCGCCGATAAATGCTTCCGCAGAGCTGAAAAGACTCATTTTTTTGCCCACGGCATATTTATTGATGCCAATTTTCATGTTATCAATATGCGCCTGCGATGAAGCAAGTTCTTTTTCAACTTTGCGCTCAAATCCGATCGCCATCAGCAAAATAGAAACTTTCGTAGCATCGTTGATCGGCTCAAAAGTTGCTTTTTTCGCCTCGTTGACAAATGCTTTCACCGCCTTATCCCAATTGCCGGCGGGGAAAAATTTGTGATTGTACGAGAGCATAAAACCGTTCAATGCCGACGCCCACTTGCGGTCTTCTCTGGCGACGTTTTTATTGCAATAATCGTCAAACCGTTTTTTGAAAAACTCCAGAAACTCCCGCTGGGTCAGCTTGCGGATCTTGACCGGCACTGCCGGAGTACCTTTTTTCGGATCAGCTTTGATACCGGTGCCGGGGACTTTGTATTTCGCCAGCTCGGACGGAGAAGAAAATGCGCTCTCCAGCGGCGGCTCCAAAGTTTCAAAGAATTTATCCACCGCAGGCTGCAACGGATCGGGCAGCACCAGTTCTTTCACCCGTGCTTTGTAAAGTTCGGCATCTTCTTTGAGCCGTTTTTCGTTTTCTTTGCCGGGGCTGGGACGTTTTTTGATCAGCGAAGCGATTTCACTGCGGGCATTTTCCGTCTGCTCTTTATAAGAACTCCAGCGGAGAGCCTGAATCGTAACAAAAACAAGCATCACCAACGATACCAGCGCCGAAACTGCCAGAATCAAAAATGTCAGGCGGTTATCTTTAATAAGTTTATTCTGCAACATATTGTTCATCCCCTGCTATTTTTTGATTTTTTCTTTCAGACTCAGCGTGATTTCAAAATAGCTGAGGTTGCTCTGGCCGGACAATTTGGGTTCGCCGTAAACTTTATCAGAGAAATACTGCGATTTTTTACGAATATTTTCTTTAAAGTGACCGATGGCGTCAAAACCGTCGATATTCAGCACATACCCGGTCAGCACGAACTCGTCGACATCACGCAATTCGTTGACTTTTGCCGCAGTACGATCGACATCGTTGCCGCCTTCGCTGCGGTCACGGTTTTCATTCTCATCATAGCTTCTTTCCTGAAATTTCGGCATCAGCGAAACCAGCCACATCTGGTCAGGCATGAACTGCTGAAGTTCATTGAGAAGATTGGTGAATTTATTGCGTTCGCTGTAAAATCTGCATGCGGTATCATATTTGCCTTTGGCAGACATCATTTCGCTGTTGACTCTCTGCACGCTGGCGACCTCACGTTTCGCCGTAGCGATATTGTCGATCACCCGTTTGGAGCGCTCCTGCTCCGCACTCGCCACCCGGTTGACACCGACCAGACTGATGATCATACAGCAGACCAGTGCCGCCGCCGAAGCAAACAGATAAGGTTTGCGGGCGGTGAAATCGACCTGATTGCGGATCACCCGCGGCAGCAGCGATATATCAACCGGCAAGGTACCGATCTCGTGCAGCGCCGTACCGATAAGCGGCTGAACCATGGATGCCACACTCTGCAATTGCGCCACATCCACTTCCGGAGAGATCGAAACCAGACCGAAAGTATTGAGGTACTCCACCGGCAAACGCAATTTTTCCTGGAAAAAGTCCGTCGTATACTGCATCGTGCTGCCGCCGCCGGCGAGCAGCACCCGCACCGGAGCATTGCCGCCGTGCTGGGCGCGCCACACGCTGATGGAACGGCTGATTTCTCCATGCAGACGGGTCATCGTGTTACGGGCAAGTTTGGAAATCGTCGCCGCCAGTTCTGAATCCGGTTCATCATAAGCACCGCCGAGAGCGACGAAACCGTAACGGCGTTTGAAATCCTCCGCTTCGGCTTCACCAACCCCGAATTCCCGGATGATCTGGGTATTGATCGTGTCGCCGCCGATAGGAATATTGCGGATAAAGATCCGCCGCTGATCGGCGATCATCAAGCTGGTACAGCGGGCGCCGATATCCAGCAGCAGCACGCTCTCGTCTTCCCGGATCTGGCTCACCACAGCGGCATTGAACAGTGCCAGCGATGCCAGTTCCACCGAAATCAGTGTTTTACCGGAACGCTCGATCACATCGGTATAGCTGATGACATCATCGCTTTTCATCGCCACGAAAAGCGCTTCATATTCCTCATTATTGACCGTCGATTCGACGACCGAGCCATCTTCCTCTGTTTCCCGGACAGTTTCCTGCCAACGGTGCTGGAGCAGCTGATAGCCCCACTCGACCTCCGCCATGGAATAAGGAACAGCCTGGGAGGCTTCAAACTCGATCAGGCGGGAAACTGCGGCGCTGCTGCCGAGAACCGGCGGCAATTTGCTCAACCGCTGGAAAGAATTACTTGCAGAAAGAAGCAACCGTACAGATGCGGCAGTAAATCCGCCCTCAGCGAGCATTTCCAGATAATTGCGTTCAAAGCACTCACTGTCGCTCTCGCCTTCAAGTTTCTCAATTTTCCGGAACAGGCATTTCGTCATCTGGATGCTGTCGCCGGGGAAGGCAAATTCAGCCATTTTCAGACTGCTGCCGCCGATATCAACTGCCAGTATCTTGTTTTCTTTCGCCATAACTTGTTTCCACACGTTTTTCTCAAAAAATATCAACGGCAGGAGATGAAGTTTTCACTTCATTCCTGCACAGAACCCACACTTTTATCCACTTCCCAATCATAGTCATCCGGTGAAAGCAGCGCCCATGGGGAACGGGATCGCGGCAACACCGCATTTTCAAGACTCAACTGTTTGGGGATCAGTTTCAACATCTTTTCGAATCCGGTATCTTTGCCGGATTCACTTTTGCCGGGGATATTGCTGCTGAAAGCTGTTGCCAACGCTCTGCCGCCGACAAACATCTCTGCTTTCACGGAAAACATTCCCTTGCTGACTTTGGCAGCGCCGCCCCAGTGCGAACAATATCTATCCAACACTTTCGCCGGCACAAACATCACTGCCAAATGCTCTTTGCCATTGCGCTTGATCGAATGAAACACGCTGCTGCCGGTAAAAAGCACCCGGACCGGCACACTTTTCACACTGACACCGGTATCAAAAATCACCTGCACCCGCAATTCGACATTTTCCAGCCAGCCGGGGAACGAAACCGCCACCCCGGACTGCCGGCTGTACTTGACCTCCGGAGTAAAACTGCTGCATGAATCCATCGTATATTTGACTTTGATCATCAGCCATTTGTTAACGGAGGGATTTTTCGGAGTGAATGCGCTATGATTGCGGTATGCAACATCGGGAACAGCGGTCATCACTGCCTCGACGCTCATTTTTTTGACCGGCATATCAGCGCCGGACACGATCATCCCGCACACCGCCACCAATGCCATCAGAAAAATTTTAACCGTTTTCATCTCATCCACTCCGTACGAAGTACTTTACTTCACTTTCGTTTCTGTCGCCGGTTTGGCGGCAGCTTTATCAACTTTTTTGGCTTCCGCCGGTTTGGCGGCAGCTTCAGCTTTCACTGCGGCCTTCTCAGCCGGAGCTTCGACTTCACTGCTTTTCTCCACAGTTTCAGTCATGTGTTTGCGGTATCCCTCTTTTTTCTCGCCCAGACCGTGACCGATAAACATCGCCAACAGCAATGCGAAAACAAAGAATATCGCGGTCATGACCACCGTGGTTTTGGTAAGATGGCTGCCGGCTTTACCGCCGAATGCCGACTCACCGACACCGCCGAATGCCGCTCCCATCCCGCCGGATTTTGACGGCTGGATCAGGATCAGTGCGATCAACAGCAGTGAAATGATGAAGATCATCACATAAAGCAAAATGGTTATCGCAGTCATATTTACCTCAATTTTGCCGGATCACTCCGGATCATTTACCCAGAGCTTCGCGGATCAAAGCGGAGAATTCCTCTGCTTTGAGAGCCGCACCGCCGATCAGACCGCCGTCGATATCTTTCTGAGCGACCAGTTCACGGGCGTTGGCAGATTTCATGCTGCCGCCGTACTGGATGCGGACTTTTTCAGCGACTTCATTGCCGAACATCGCAGCAAGTTCTTTGCGGATGTGAGCGTGAGCGGCTTCGGCGATTTCCGGAGTAGCGGTTTTGCCGGTACCGATCGCCCAGACCGGTTCATAAGCAACCACGATTTTTTCCATTTCCGCACCGGTGATGCCGTCGAATCCGCCCCGGATCTGGGTGGTCAGCACGGCTTCAGTTTTGCCGCTTTCACGTTCATCAAGCAATTCACCGACGCAAACGATCGGGATCAAGTCATATTTCAGCGCAGCTTTCAAACGGGCGTTGACCGTGGCATCGGTTTCGCCGAAATACTGACGGCGTTCGCTGTGACCGATGATGACGTATTCGACACCGGCGGTTTTGAGCATATCACCGGAAATCTCACCGGTGAACGCACCATTGTCAGCCCAGTGGATATTCTGCGCACCGACTTTGATGGCAGTACCTTTGGCGGCTTCGACGACGGCGGCGATGGTGGTGAACGGCGGACAGACCACGACGTCTGCTTCACCGCAGCAGCAGCAACCGCTGCAAATCTTTTTCAGATCTTCGACCAGAGCGACGCCTTCGGCGGCGTTTTTGTTCATTTTCCAGTTACCGGCGATAATGACTTTACGGCTCATTTTCAACGTTTCCTTCATCTGATTTATTTAAAATGATTCTACGATCCGCAACTCACGACAATATGCGAACAAGAAAATATAGCATAACAACGCCGTTTGTCAAGCACATCCGGCAACTGTCATGCAGTTTTTTTTATTATCCTGCAAACAAAGCAGTTATTTTTTCTGTCCGGCACCCTTATTTTCGACGGCATAACCGGTTGCACGCATCGATCTTTTCCAAACGATCCACAATCCGGCGGCGCCGCTGGATGTTTCTGTGATTTTGATATCCTCCACAGCATCTGCACCCAATTCTTTAAGTTTATCATCCAGCAGTTTGCGCATTTCCGGCACCGTCAGCAAATGCTGAAACAATTCGTAATCATGCCGGTTCGGCCGGGTGGGATACCCGCACCACAGCGGAATACAGTTGAACAGATACATCCCGTTATTGACGCCGGTCAGATTCCACTTCACTTTTTTGCCGCTGGCAGTCACCTGTCCCGGTTCTCCCGGAGTCCAGGTCAAAGTTGAGGTATGCTGACATCCGGCTGTCAACACCAGCACGGCAACTGCCGCCAATATTTTTTTCATCGTCTATTCCTCCTGTTATGTTTCTGTTTTTCTGCCATAAGTTCATTATGCAAACGGTTGATTATCTGCTGCTGCTGCACGATTTTCCGCTCCCGCAGCCGCACCCGTTCCTGCAAATAAGCGATTTTTTCAGCATCCGCATCTTTTTTGCCGCCGCCGAATTGCTCTCCGGTGCGCTGTTTCAATCTGGCAACGATATTTTCAATACTCTGCCGATCCGGACTGCTTTCCGGGGTGAACTGCAAATACATCCGGTAACAATACAACGCCTCCAGCGGATCATCCAGATATTCATCACACAATTTTGCCAGCGCCAGATACGGTTCGGGGCGTTCCGGATGCACTGCCACGACCTGCCGGAAATATCTCCGGGAAGATTCCAAATCCCCCTTTTCCAACATCTTTGCCCCTTTGATCATCAGCGGATTTTTTTCGATCGACTCTTCGCCGCAGCCGGCAGTAAAGATCACCGCCGCCGTCAACAGCAGCATCCCGAGCATCCGCAACGCAGTCAGTCCGCATATCGCCGCCGTTTCCAGCCGCAGGATATAAGGAGCAAAATTAAACGGCAGCGCACCTTTGGCTTTCATCAATTCGATCTCCTCCGGAGCGAAGCCTCCTTCCGGGCCGATCAGCAGCGCCCGATCCCTGCCGATCCCTGCCGGAGTCTGACCATCCGGCACGACGTCGCCGTAATAACTTTGGATCTGCGCCTTTTCCAATCTCTCCAATGCCGCAGGAAGTTTTTCTTCCGGAAACAATTCCGGCATAAACGGATTTCCGGACTGCTTGCATGCTTCACGCAACAGCAGATCCCACCGTTCTTTGGGGCCGCCCTCCGCCACCGACCGGATACAACGCAGCGGCCGGATGCTCCAGGCGCCCAGTTCAGCAGCCTGTTTCAACATCTGATCCAATTTCTGTTTCCGGGGCAACGCACAGCACAAATGCAGTTTCAACTCCGGTTCCGGAAAGACTTTTACCGAATTGATCCGGATAACTTTGCCGCTTTCCACCGTACCGCGGGCAATTTTGCCGTGACCGTCCAGCAATTCGACCTCCTCGCCGCAAGCGGCACGGAAAACTTTGAAAAGATGTTCCTTTTCTCTGCTCTCGATCCCGGCGATCTCCCCGGCCGGGGGTATTTCTGCACAGAAAACCCGATGCATGATTTTTTATACCTTATATAATATATATGCTAAAATTTGAATATTGCGCCGATTTTACGCCCCAGCAATATCCCGGCTGAAGCCAGCGTCAACGCCAGAAACACCATCGCCCACACCCCGAATGCACACGCCGATGCCGGGCCGGAACCGAGGATCTGCGACAATTCCATCAGCGCTTTGGTAATGGGATAGAAAATACTTTTCTGCGCCAAAATCAGCGAATCAGAGACTTCCAGCATGGAGAAACTGAATGCAAACAGCGCCCCGACCAGCAAGTTCGCCGCCACCAGCGGCAGCGTAACTTTTACCAATGTCCGCACCGGCCCGGCACCGAAGTTGCGGGCGGCATTTTCCAACTCCTCCGGAGTCTGCTCCAAACCGGAACTCACTGCCCGCACCACATACGGTATCCGCCTGACCGCATAAGCGATCGCCAGCAGCCACAGGGGATTAGCCACCGGATCAAACATCGCCCGCGCCCAGGCGTAGCGACCGGTCATGCCCAGATAACCGAATGCGATCACCAAACCGGGGATCGCCAGCGGCAGCATCGTCAACACATCCAGCGCCCACGCCCCGCGCAATTTCCAGCGGGATACCATCAATGCCGCCAGCACACCCAACACCACCGCGATCAGCATTGCCAGAGCCGAGTAACGCAAACTGTTGACGATCGACGGCAGCACCAGCGGATTGGAGAGAGCGTTGTCAAAGTGTTCCAGCGTAAAGTGTTCCGGCAATACCGTATTATACCAGCGCACTGAAAACGCCGCTCCGATCAATGCCAGATGCGGCAGGATCGATGCCAGTGCCACAAGCAGAAACACCAGCGTCGGCAGAAATCTTTTCCAGGAGTGCAACTGCGTTCCGCGCGACCCCATACTGCCTTTGACCGCAGAATTCGCCCCGTCCGTGCGGAGCAGATACTTCATCAGCGCATACAGCAGTGCCGATACCGTCAGCATCACCACGACCAGCGCATAGGGCAGCGGATTACTCTCCAACTCGTTCAAGCCGTTGAAAACCTGTACCGGCATCACCCGGTTGTAGCCGAACATCAGCGGTGTCCCCAATTCGGTAAAACTCCACACCAGCACAATACTGCCGCCGGCAAGGAAACCACTGCGCAGCAGCGGCAATCTGATCCGCACAAACCGCTGCCACCGGGAAGCCCCCAGATTGGCCCCGGCTTCATCCAGCGCCGGGTCGATATTGCCCAGTGCCGTGATCAAATTCAAGTAAAATATCGGAAACAAATGCAATGCTTCGATCAGGCATACCGAGAAAAATTTACCCTGCCCGCCGAGGAAATCCACCCGTTCCATGCCGCATGAAACCAGAATCGTATTGACCACGCCGTAATGACCGAGTATCTGCTGAAATCCCAGCGCCCCGACAAACGGCGGCAAGATCATCGGCAGCAGCATCAGCAGTGAGCAATACTCTTTACCGGCAAACTCAAACCGGTCATACAGCAGTGCCAGCACCAGTGAAATCACCGCCACCATCGCCGTAGTCGTCACCGCAACCAGCAGACTGTTCAGCAATCCTTCCCGGCAGACCGGAGAAAGCAGCAGCTCTTTGAACAGCGATAGATCACACCCCGTCCGCACCACCGTAAAAACCGGCAGCAGCAGAAACGCCCCCAAAAACAGTGCCATCAGCACCATCAACACATATTGTATCATCCGGCGGTAATTCATTTACCTGCCCTCCTTTGCCAGCTTCTCTGCCATGCGGTAATTCGCCGCCGCATCCACGCTCCACTGCCGCAGCACCGCCGCAGCCGCCGCCGGAGCATCCGCCCGTTTCAGCGACGCCGCCGCTTTTTGGGCATCCTGATACTCAAACGGCAGCGCATTGAAATACACCATTGCTTCCGGAACTTTTTCCGGGCCGCCGGCACGCAGAATCGCCCGCCACGCCGCCTGCAATTCCGGCTGCGGATCAAGCATGATACTCTTTATCACCCGGCTCAACAGCGAATAATATCTGCCCGTCCACTGCGGACGGTACTCAAAATCCGCCCCTGAAGCGTAGGGATTATAGCCGGGACGGAACATGCGGTCACGGTATTTGTCAACATACAGATCCTGCCGCACCGGCGGACGGTTGAGGGTGGTTTTCGCCGGCCCGCCATCGGTACCGGCCTGAAAACAATGCAGTTTCTGTCCTGCCGGAGAGAGCAGAAAATCCACAAACGCCTCGGCAACTTTGCGGTTCGGGGCGCCGCGCAATATCTGCACCGGGTCAGCGCCGACTGCAGTCCCGCCTTTCGGGGTGATGTAGACGACTTTGGAACTGTCAAAACAATGTCCGCTCCAATTCTCCTCGGCAAAGCCGTAAGTGTCGATCGCCGTACCGGCAGCCGCTTCGCCGCGGGCGACATCACCGACAACTTTGGATGCCGAATCCGTGACGTTGCGGGCGTTGGCAAAAATGCGTTTCAACAAATTCAAACCGTGGCGCCACCCGTCCGCCGGATTTCCCGCCTGCGCCATACACTGCTGGACGATGATCTCATAACACTTGTTGGCAGAACCGGACTTACTGGGATCAGCCACCACCAGAGCGTTAAAAAACCGTGCCTGCGCCAGATCGCTCCAACGCTGCGGCACCGATTTATCGCTCAATTCATTCAACCGGTCGTAATTGCACAAGATGCCGAATGTTGACAGCACCACCCCGTAATACCTGCCTTGCGGGTCATAAATCGTTTCACCGCCGAATTTCGCCGGAATAGCGGCGAGATATTCCGGATGGCGCTCTTTCACCCCGCCATCCACGGCGTAGCCCCGGCTTGCCATGCGCTGATGCACAAATGTACCGCCGCCGGCAAACACGTCGATCCCGATGCCGACATCGGAATTCAGAAACTGCTGCCGCACCGGATGTGCCGCCTGTTTCGGGTCGTTGAAAATTTCCGCATACTCCGGCTGCCAGTTTTCACCGCAAAACAAGCGGAATTCATTGATAAAGCGGTCGTTGATATAGCGGTCGATATCTGAAGTCCCGCCCGGCGAACGGAAGTCGATACTGACATCCCGCCCGAATTTACTGCGGTAATATTTGCGGAACGCCAGTTCATATTCATCCCGCACGCTTTTATTATGTGCCGAAATCACCACCACCACGTCACAATCCGACGCTGGCGGCGGCAGCTGCTCATCTTTGCGGAAATAAAACGGCAATGCGAGCAGACAACCCAGCAGCACCAGACATATTCCAAGCCGGTAAAACATTATCAGCTCCTCACTTCATCGCCAACAGAAAATCCGGATCAAATTTCAAATACACCGTATCCCCGCTATGCCGTTCCGGGGACGCAGTTTCAAGCACGGCAAATCTGACCCCGCCGGCTTCGCACTGCCACTGGGTATTGTCACCGCCGAAACTGCCTGAAATCACCGTCGCCGCAAACGCACCGCAAGTTCCGGCATCCACAAACCGGATCCGTTCCGGACGGATGGCGGCACAATTTGCCCCTGCCACTGCTCCGGCAAGCGGAAATTTTCCGAAAGCAGTCGTGATCATACCGTCAGCGACCGTACCTTCAAAAAAGTTGATGTCGCCCAGAAACGAGCCGCAAAAACGGTTGGCAGGGTGATCGTAAAGTTCACGCGGAGTCCCCAGCTGCGAGATCCCGCCGTTTTGCAGCACCGCCATCCGGTCTGCCATGCTCAAAGCCTCCTGCCGGTCGTGTGTGACATAGATCGCCGTCTGCTGACGTTCCCGGCAGATCCGGCTGATCTCACTGCGCATACTGTCCCGCAGCCGGGCATCCAGATTGGACAGCGGTTCATCCAGCAGCAGCACCGCCGGTCTGACCGCCAGCGCCCGCGCCAATGCGACCCGCTGCTGCTGACCGCCGGAAAGCGACGGAACTCTGCGTTCCGCCATATCCGCCAGATGCACCGTATCCAGCGCATCCATGACTTCGCTCTGCAGTTTTTTGCCTTTCACCCCCAGAATACGCAAGCCGAATGCCACGTTTTCAAAAACGCTCAAATGCGGCCAGAGCGCATAATTCTGAAACACCATCGCCGCCTGCCGTTTTTCCGGCGGCAGTTCGGTAATATCCACGCCGTCAAAACAAATCCTGCCCGCATCCGCTTTCACCAGTCCGGCAAGAATACGCAGCAGCGTCGATTTGCCGCACCCGGACGGTCCCAGTAAAAAAAACAATTCCCCCGGAGTCACCTCCAAAGAAACATTATCCAGCACCGGCTTGCCCGGCACAAAACTTTTGCAGATATTCTCAATTTTCACCGCTGCCATATCGCTCAAAAACCTCCCGGATGGATGCATCCGTCAATGAATTTCAACTTCTCCGGCGAACGCAACGTAGCGAGAATTTTTATCTCCAATTGCCGCACCCGTTCCCGCGTCAGGTGCAGTTGTTCACTGATGACTCCCAGCGGCATCGGTTTGCTGCCGAAAAGTCCGAAACGCATAATGATGATCTGCTGTTCACGCTCCGGCAAAGAGCGCAGCATCTCGTAAAAACGGTCGTAGAGGATTTTGCGGGCAAATTCGCCCGCCGGTTCGTAGGATGTGCCGTCTGCGACCAGTTCTTCCAGCACCCCGCCGTCATCTTCATCGCCGATCGGAGTCTGCAAACTGATCGTCTGCATCGCCATTTTACGCACGGCGCTGATCCGGGCTTCCGGAAGTTCCATGAATTTTGCCAGTTCTGAAGTTTCCGGCTCCCTGCCGTTGAACTGGATAAAACGCTGTTCCGCCCGGCGGATGTCCTGGATCAGCCGGATCATGTGCATCGGCAGCCGGATCACCCGGGACTGCGCCGCAATAATGCGAAAAATTTTATGCCGTATCCACCAGCCGGCATAGGTGCTGAATTTGAATCCCAGATTGAAGTCAAAA
Source organism: Lentisphaerota bacterium (assembly GCA_015061865.1). Classification (GTDB taxonomy): domain Bacteria; phylum Verrucomicrobiota; class Lentisphaeria; order Victivallales; family Victivallaceae; genus UBA1784. Next base: position 8,374 of record SUVU01000005.1, on the reverse strand, counting down.
CGCTCCAGCGCTTTGATCAACCCCAGATTGCCCTCCTGAATGAGGTCGTTGAAAGGTATTCCCCGGTTGCGGTATTTCTGGGCAATACTGACGACCAGCCGCAAATTCGCTTCCACCATCCGGTCACGCAGCCGGCACAAAACCCGGTACTCCTCTGCCAGTGCCTGCAATTCAGTGGTGAATTCGGCTTCGTCCATCAGCATTTTGTCCGCGATCAGATCCCACTGCTCGCGGTTGCGGATCACAAATTTCCCGCCGCGCCCCCGCAGGGAATATCCATCGGCAAGCATCTGCACATAACCATCGATGATGCTGATATACTCCTCGACCATGAAAGTCTGGATCCCGTAGCGGTTCACAGTTTCAGCCAGTTTACGCCGGGCCCCCGTGCGGTCGGCGGCGGCGGCCAATTCATCCAATCCCCGTTGGATGTCATCTTTCCAGGCGGTCAGTAAATTGTGCGGCGGATTTTTCCTGCCGCCGAATGAGGAGGGTAAAAATACTTCGGTAAGTTCACATTCACCGGATAAGCCGTTTTCCAACAGCACCAGACGCTCTCTGGCAACCAGCGCAAATCCGGATATCCGCGCCCGCACCGCAGCAGCGGCGGCTTCAAAATCGTTGCTCAACTTCTGCAGCTCATCCGGAGGCAGCAGTTCCACCGCAGCTATCTGACGCAAATAACTCTGCAACGCACCGGAATCCCCGTCGTTGTAATATTGCGGTCTCTGCTTGCCCATAACTGCTCACTCCGTGTAAATGCGGCGCAACTTATCCAAATCATCCGGGGAGGTCAATTTGAGATTCCACTGCCCCGAAATCACCAGCTCCACCTGATACCCCGCCAAACGCATGACTTCGGCATCGTCAGTCGGGGTGACATCCCCCAACTGCTCACAGGCATAACGGAACTTTTCCAAATCAAAAACTTGCGGGGTTTCCGCCTGAAACAGACCATCTCTCGACACCGGAGCGGCGATCGTCACGCCATCGGCACTGACCCGTTTCAAACTGTCAACCACCCTGCTTGCGGCGATCGCGCCCCCGCACACACGGGCGCGCGCAACCAGACGCTCCAGCAACTCTGCTGTCGCCAGAGGCCGTGCCGCATCATGCACGGCAACGACTCCCTGCTGCAGCGGCAATGCTGCCAGAGCATTACGCACTGATTCAGTGCGGGTACTGCCGCCGGGGACGAAACGCACGTCCACGTCCGGCAGATACTCTGCCGCCAGCGCAGCGTATTCATCCAATACTCCGCGCCCGGCGGCGACGATCATATTTCCGGGGGCGGCCAGCGGGGCAAATGCCCGGATGCTGTGCAGCAATACCGGCAATGAACCGAGCATTTCGGTCAATTTATTTTTTGCCCCGTACCGCTGCGAACTGCCGCCCGCAGCGATGACCACCCCCAGATCCGGAATCATTTTACTTGACTGCCGGACGGGAAATTATGCTCAGCGGATCAAAATCCGCCGGACAGAAACCATTGGGGTTATGACGGATCCAGCCCTCAGCGTATTCGCAGAAACCGCACAGGTCGCCCATCGTTTTGGCACGGGAAACCATGTCGTCCAGATACGCATCCATGCACTGGCTCTCATCCAGCCACTGCTTCTGGGTCTGGTGGCAATTCAACATCTCCCGTTTGGTCGGGATCGTCGAAGTCACATCCACAAAGACATCCGGCACGACCGGGCGGTTGAGCTGGTCGCACAGTGACAGCGGCAATGAGTGATAGACACACACATCGGTCATCACCGGTTTGAGGTCTTCCGCACCGCGGAAGTTGCCCATGCCGCGGCAGAATGCGGCGCTGGTGGCAAGACGGCCGGCGTTGATATGGTCTTCCATATAGTCAAACGGCCCGTGGGTCAGCACGATTTCCGGATCGACTTCACGGATGACCCGGACAACTTTGGTCAGCTGTTCGGTATTGTAGAAAACCTCGATATCATGGGCGATGGATTCGTGATAGACCGCACCGATGATCTTCGCCGCAGCCATCGCTTCCGAACGGCGGCGGGCGGCAAGTTCGCTGTGGCAAAGCATATTGCCGCCGAGCGCACCGTCGGCAATATTCATATAATGGATCTCGTAACCGGCTTCTTTGAGCCGGATGAGAGTACCCGCCATCATGAATTCGATATCGTCAGGATGACAGGCGATTGCAATCGCTCTTTTAGCCATGATCAATGCATCTCCACGTCACAAACACCGAAGCCCGGGCGGTAGAAGTTGAAAACCACATCGTCGTGGTCGCTCAACAACGACATCGGCACGGCACTGTCCGCAATTTTCTGGGAGATCATAAACGTGGTCAACCGCATACCGAACGGATTGTCGTGGTGGCCCGGATGCCAGATGGAGACCCGGTCGGATTTCCAGGTCTGCACCGGCCCGACGGTGAAAGCACGGTTCGGCACGTTCTGCACGGTACCGCCGCCGGAAGTACGGGCATTCTGGATCAGCGTGATCGGGTGCAACTCGACCAGACGGGTACCTTTTTTGCGGTATTCCTCGGGGCTGGGCGGATTGTCTTTATATTCGCCTTTGCGGGGCACGGGGTCATTGAACGCCCAGTGTTTGGTTTCGCCCTGACCGCCCTGCATCAGCAGACATTTGGCTTCATCATAGGATTTTTCATATGCGGCGAGATCGCCGTTGGGGAAGTGCATATTTTCCATGGGCATACGCAATTCCGGACGGATGCGGGAGAAGCAGAGATCCCAGTCGGCTTTGGCAAAACCCAGCGGGAAGTCCATTCCGGCGGGCACGTCGCCGTCCAGCGCCCATTCATCCATGCCCCAGAAGTGGGCGTGTTTCAGATTCAGACCGGTTTCGTTGACGATCTGGGCGACCAGCGGGAGCTGTTCGGTCGGACCGATCGGGCCGCAGATACCGCAGGGATTGTCAGCGGTGGCTTTTTTCCAGCAGCTGATATATTCCAGAGCTTCGGCGCAGTAGAACTCCTGCAGGGTATCAAACAGGTTGATTTTGAAGCCGGGACGTTCAAAACTTTTCAGGTTTTCGATGGTGATCCGGGATGCGGCATCGAGGATCTCGCGATCGAGGGTCGTGTAATCCCACCAATCGGCAGAAATTTTGGAATAAGCTCTCATTTTTCAACTCCTTGTTTTATTGATAAAGGGCTTGTACGATAACAAAATATCACCTCTGAGCGCTTTTTGCAAGTTTTTACGCCCGATTATTCCGCTTTTTCAGCAAAAATCCGGATACAGCGGCGATTTTTTTCCACCTTGCAGTGGTCGGAATGGCGCACTCCCGCCACCCACAACACCCTGCCGTCACCATCCCGCACCACCGGGACTGCCGGAAACGCCGGGATTTTGCGGTCGATCCGCAATTTTTTGATTTTGACCGCCGCTGTACCGCCGAACGGGAGCATTTTCTCCCCCGGCTCTGCCGCCCCGACGGTCAATATTTCCGGCAATGTTTCACCATCAAAATACGCCTCAAACCGCCCCGTTGATGCCGGGATTTCCGCCGCCGGTTCCGCCGCAAGTATCCATCCGCCCCAGCGCACTTCCGCTTGTTCGCACCGGTTCCAGACCAGAGCGGGGGGGGTATCAGCATTGACGCTCAACCGTCCGCCGGAGATCCGCAACATCCGGCTGCCGCTTAACGGAACGATCCCGCTGCTGCCGGCTCTCACGGCATCGCTGAACCGCTGCAGACTGCTCCGGTTCAGCGGCAATTTGCCGCCGCACTTTTCAGCGACAAACATCTGCGCCGCCCGGGGCAACAATGCCGGAGGCAATTGCTGCCAGAAATCCACTGTTTCCGGCTCACCATCCCGGTAAAGCCGGTACGTTTCGCGCTCCAGATACTCCGCATCTGCCGCCAGATTATCCAGCGTCTGTGCCACGGCGTTTCTGCCGCCGGGAAAGAGGCGGTACAGCTCCGGCAGAATTTTATTGCGCAGGGCATTGCGGGCATAATCGCACGTCAGATTGCTGGAATCCACCGCCCAGGTGTCCACATTTTCCGACCGGAGAAATTCCTCGATCTCCATCCGGCTCCAATGCAGCAACGGGCGGAAAAACTTCACCCCTCCGACTTCAGCACACTCCTGCAGCCCGGTCAAGCCGGAAACATTGCTTCCCCTGCCGATGCGCAGAAACATATTTTCGATACGGTCATCCTGATGATGTCCGGTAATGACCACCGGATCATCATATTCGCCGCACAAGTTTTTCCACGCCTCCAACCGGGCATGACGGGCACGGGATTCCAGATTGCCGCCCGGAGCGATATCGAGGTCGATCAGCCGGAATTCCACTTTTCTGGCAGCAGCAAATGCAGCGGCATGCGCCGCTTCAGCATCGGATTCACTGCCCCGGAGATGGTGATTGAAGTGAACTGCCACGACTCTGCTGCCGCATTTCTGCGCCTGTGCCGCCGCCCACAGCAGCGCCGCAGTGCTGTCCGCACCGCCGGAAAACCCCACCAAATATGTTTTTTTCGCCTGATCCATTTGAAATTACATCCTTTATGCTTTATAATATAACGTTGTCAAAGCGTTATGCAATCAATTACAGTAATTTTTTGGAGAAGATCATGGCATATATCGTCGCCGCTACCGGAAACAAACACAAACTTGAGGAATACCGCCAGCTTTTGGACGGACAGAATGTGGAATTGAAATCCCTGCTGGATTACCCGAACTACACTGAACCGGAGGAAAACGGCTCCACTTTCAAAGAAAACGCTTCGATCAAAGCCGTCGCCGCCTGCAAATACTGCGACGTCCCGGCGTTTGCCGATGATTCCGGTCTGGAAGTTGCCGCACTTGACGGCAGACCCGGTATCCACTCCTCCCGTTACGCCGCCACTGACAGTGAGCGCATCGCCAAACTGCTCGGCGAAATGGAGGGTGTCACCGACCGCAGCGCCCGTTTCGTCTGCGTCATCGCCATCGCCGCCAACGGCGAAGTCATCGAAACTTTTGAAGGCGAAGTCAAAGGTACGATCCTCACCGCCCCCCGGGGCGAAAACGGTTTCGGGTACGATCCGGTTTTCCAGCCGGAGGGATTCGACAAAAGTTTTGCCGAACTCACTCAGGAGGAGAAAAACCGCATCAGCCACCGTGCCAGAGCCTACGCCAAAGCGTTGGAATTTGTCGAAGACGAAATGTCCATTCTGGATGATGAATTTTAAGGGATGAAACACTCTGTCCAGTCGCTCAACGAGCGCATCATCCGCACGGCAGCAGATTGGAGCAGTGCCGGTTTGCTGCTGGCAGATATGCTTGCCGGACGGTTCACCTACCGCAGCCGGGAGGAGTGGTGTCAACGGATCGCATCCGGCGAGATCACTCTCAACGGCAAATCCGTCACGCCGGAAACGGTGCTTGCACTCCACGATGTGATCGAGTACCGTCCCGGCGACATCGTGGAACCGCCCGCCGACCTCAACTACCGGATCGTCGCCGAAACGGAGACATTTCTGGTCATTGACAAACCGGGCAATCTCTGCATGCACCCGGCAGGGCCGTTTTTCAAACACACGTTATGGCATCTGCTCTGCTCCCGTTACGGCGAGATCCACTTCATCAACCGGCTCGACCGGGAAACCAGCGGCTTGCTGCTGGCGGCAAAAAATGCGCCGGCAGCGGCGGCATTTGCCAAACAGCGCAACGTCAGCGCCAAAACTTATCAGGTGATCGTCCACGGCGATTTCCCGGCAACCTGTCAGGCAGACGGTTTTCTCTCCCGCGCCGGCGGTGTCATCCGCAAAAAGCGCCTTTTCACCGCTGAAATGCCCGCAGTCCCGCCGTTTGAAACTGCCGCCACCACCTTTACCTGTCTGAAACGCGGCGGCGGTTTTTCGCTGGTGCAGGCGCAGCTGGGAACCGGCAGGATGCACCAGATCCGGGCGACGCTCTGTTCGCTGGGTTTTCCGGTAACAGGGGATAAACTTTACGGAGTCAATGAGAATTTCTACCTGAAACAGCGCAGTGAAGAACTCACCGCAACCGACCGGGAGCGTTTGATTTTTTCCCGGCAGGCACTGCACTCCTGCGAACTTGATTTCACCGATCCGGCGACCGGAACAGCGCACCATTTCGCCTCACCGCTGCCGGATGAACTGCAAAAATTTGTTGACCAAATGTGAAAGGGTAAAAATATGGACGAGGAAAACAAAGAACTTTCCGCAGAGCTGCGGATGAAACTGCTGGAAGTCGAGGAAGAAGCCAAAAAAAATTCCCGTTTCAACATCGAACGGGGCGTGACCATCGGCATCATCAGTCTGGGACTTTTTCTGGCATTCGGGCTGATTTTCCGCGGCGGCATCCTCAATTCGCTGCTATTTTCCGTTTTCGGCGGCATCGTCGGCTTTTTCAGCGGCGCCGTCCAGCGCCCGCCCAAAAAGCAGCAGAAATAACATGCTCCGGCTCGCCTTTCAAAGCGGCACGTTGGTAATCAGCGGGCTTGCCGAACTGCCCCCCTGCCTCACCGGTCTGGCACAACTTGATCCCAGATCGGGCATATTCCGTGCCAGAGCGTGTGATTATGCGGCGGTGGTAATGGCACTGCGGGCGGCAAATATCCCGTTTCACGATGCGGCACGCAATTACCGGAAACTTGACGATTTGACGTGGCGCACGGAAATTACTCCGCACCCCCATCAGCAGCAGGCATTGAGCGCCTGGATAAATCACGACTGCCGTGGCATTACCGCCCTGCCTACGGGGGCGGGCAAAACGATCCTTGCCATGCTGGCGATTTTTCATGTGCGCCGCAGTACGCTGATCCTGGTGCCGACGATCGACCTGCTGACCCAATGGTGCGGCGTGATCGAAAGATCTTTCGGCATCACTCCGGGGATGCTTGGCGGCGGGGCGCATGAGATCCGGGAGATCACGGTCAGCACTTATGATTCGGCACTGCTCAATATTGAATTCATCGGCGACCGGTTCGCCTTTCTCATCGCCGACGAGTGCCACCATCTGCCCTCCCCGGAAAACCGCCTCGGTGCCGCCATGGCGATCGCACCGTTCCGGCTGGGGCTGTCCGCCACCCCGGAACTCAACGCCGAATACACCGCCGTCATGGACGATCTGCTCGGCGGTATCGTCTGCGAAATCGACATCACGGAACTGGCAGGTAAAATCCTCTCTCCGTATCAGGTCAAAAAAATTCCGGTGGAACTTTCCGGCGAAGAATTTGCCCGCTACGCCCAAAACCGCACCGTCTACACCGCATTTTTACGGCGCTGGGGGATAAACTTTGCCCGGCCGTCCGGATGGGCGGATTTTCTGATCGCCACCGCCCGTTTTCCCGGCGGCAAAGAGGCGTTTCAAGCGTTCCTGACCCAGCGGCGGATCGCCAGAGCCGGCAAAGCGAAACTGGATGCCATCACCACGATACTGACCCGCCACGCCGGGGAAAGCACGATCATTTTTACCGCCGACAATGATGCGGCTTATGAGATCGGCAGAAAATTTGCCCTGCCGGTCATCACCCATCACACCAAAGCGGCGGAACGCAAAGCCTTTCTCGACCACTTCCGCACCGGCACTTACCCGGTACTGGTCACCAGTAAAGTCCTCAACGAGGGTGTGGATGTCCCTGCCGCCGCCGTGGGGATCGTGGTTTCCGGCTCCGGCAGTGTCAGGGAACACGTTCAGCGGCTGGGGAGGATCCTCCGTCCTGCGGCAGGCAAACCGCAGGCGGTGCTGTATGAATTGGTCAGTATCAACACGTCAGAAGAGTCAACCAGTTCCCGCCGCCGGGAACACCGGGCATACCGGTATAAAATTTGAACCGGAGCCGGGATCCATCATGCTGAAAAAAGAACATCTTTCGTTCCGGATCTCCGGAAGTGCCGTAAAACCCAAACTGATCGACCCTGCCGATCCGGCACTGCTGGCGCTGGCGGAACGGTTGATTTCGTTGTATTCCCAAGCCGCCGGTGCCGCCATGCGCCGCGGCGAACTGGAAACGGCAGCTGCGGCGCTCATCCGGGGGGAAAAAGATGTCAAAACGGCTTCGGCATTGAATAAACTGCTGCTTGACCGGACGGATTTTGCCGTCCCCATAGAGCTGGATTACCCGGAGTTGCGCCATGAAACTTTTTTGCGTTCGGCACAATTATTGCGTTCCGGCACGCTCCAACCGGCTGAACCTGAAGTGGATTTTTACGGCGATCTGCCCGATTTTGAAACTGTCCAAACGTGGAAACCGGTCTCTCCGCAAGCTTTGCTCCACCGCTTGAATCTCGCCCAGGCACAGGGATTGATCTGTCACGCTCAAACCCTGAAGCTAACCATCACGGACACCGACCGCACGGAATTGCGTAAACTTTTGAAAACCATCAAGTTTTTCCGGTTGCTCGCCCGTTTTTATCA
>SUVU01000106.1 GCA_015061865.1 Lentisphaerota bacterium | reverse complement strand
AGCGATCGCCCGGGGGGCGGCGGCGATCATTTACCCGGCAGAACAGGATGTTTTCCGGAGTGAAATGAAGTTCGCCGCTGTAAATGATCGCCGCCGCCCCCCGGGCGATCGCTTCGGGGATAAAGGTGCTGCCATCAAATTTACTGCCGGAAATCGCCACAAAAATCGTTCCCGGTTCGACCGAACGGGAATCAGTGATGACCGGAGCATCCGGCAGTGCTGTACCAGACGGAGTGGCATGCAGCAGTAAATCGCCTAATATTTTTTCCGGAGCGTTATTCATTTATTGAGCCTCCTGCGGCAAAACTTTTTCCACCGCATTGCCTCTTGAGCCTTTGGCAAATACAGTGTCTCCGGTGGTGACGATAGCGGCAAGACGGGCTTTCGCCGCTTCCGGTGAGTCAAAGTGATGGGGGGATATGCCGGCAAATTCTGTACCGACAGTTAAAATTTCAGCTTCCGGCAGTAGTTTTTTTGCCAGTTCCAGTACTTGAGTGTGGGCAGAAGCCGAAATTTTTCCCAGTTCCCTCATCCCTCCCAGCACCAGAATCAGTTTGCCGTCAAGTTCGGCCTGACTCAGCATAGTCAGCGAGGCCTGCATGCTTGCCGGATTGGCATTGTAAGCGTCATTAAAATAGGTCACACCGTCAACAACGGTGCGTTTCATCCGCATCCCCGGCAGAGTGGTTTGCGGCAGTCCGGCAATGATCGCCGGAACTGAAATACCGCAATTATATGCCAGAGCCGCTGCTCCGGCGGCATTAAGCGCATTGTGACTGCCGGTCAAATGCCAGTTTATAAGCGCCGCAGTGCCATCAGGAAAGCGCAATTCAAAAGAGCTGCCGTCCAAAGTTCCGGAGTGCCAGAATGCTGAAAAATCTCCATCTCCATCGGTGCCGAATGTGCAAATTTTATGTCCGGAGGCGGTTTCTCTGAGGGTGGCAGCTTCAGGCGCATTGACCGGAAAAACGGCAGTTCCTCCGGCTGGTACGGCTCGGAGCAACTCGCCTTTTTCCAGTGCCACGCCGTGCAGATCAATCAGGTTTTCCAAATGGCACGGAGCAATGGAGTTTACGATCGCTCCTGTTGGCTGGATGATCCGCCCCAGCGGGGCGATTTCTCCCGGAGAACTGGTGCCGGCCTCCAGAACGGCATAACGGTGTGAGGCGGTGAGTTTCAACAGATTCTGCGCCACGCCGATTTGGTTATTGGTATTGCCCTCGGTGCAGAGAACGGCATCACTGCCGACTTCGGCGCTGCAAATGGCCCGGAGCATCTCTTTGACACTGGTTTTGCCAACGCTGCCGGTAACTCCGAGAACGGTCAGAGCCGGAAAGCGGCGGCGGTGAAACAATGCACAATCCTGCAATGCTTTCAAAGTGTCGTTTACCAGCAAAACCGGAATATCCGGCGGCAGAATATCCTGCCTGTCTGCTGCTGCGCAAATCGCACTGCACCCGGATCCGATCGCCCGGTCAAGAAAATCGTGGGCATCAAATTTTTCACCTTTCAACGCCAGAAACAACTTGCCGCGATTGTCGATCCTGGTGTCGGTGGATATTGCCAACGCTGTTGCCGGGGTTATGCCGTTATGCCAATATCCGGACGTTGCGGCGGCAAATTCGGCGGCTGTGAAAACCGCAGTCATCAGAGCTGCTGCCCGACATTCAAAATGGTGCGGACACGGTCATCGCGCAGAATGACCCGGATCGTGTTGGACGGCGAACGCCAGTAGATCCAGCTCTCGTTGCGCAGATCTGCAGTGCGGCACGCCGGCGGCGGACCGTAGGTGAGCAGCACTGCTTTTTCATTCATGCCGGGGACGACTTCGCCGCGGCGGATGCGTTCTTTGACGGCATCGGGTTGATCTTTGAGCAATTCAGCCGGCGGTTCCGTGGTAAAGGTGTAGGCAATAAAGTCCCGCATGGAGCAGAGACGGTAGCCGGAACTGAATTTTATAGTGTATTCTTTACCGTCTTTAACGGTTTTGAATTTGATCTCATCTTTTGCCCACGAAGTGCTGACCGGTTCGATCTCGGTGCCGACCGGAATAAATGATCCATGCTGGATGTTGAGTGAACTGATATTGCCCGGATCGGTATACCAGATATTGTATTTGGTATAAATTTTCTGATCCGTGGTTTGCTGGAATACTTCAGAAAACACGACCGGTTCGACACAGCCGGTGAGGACGGCAAGTGCAATAAATGCGGCGGCAAAAACAGTAAAAATTCGCATGTCGGATACCCCTTTATATAATATAATGACCATTCAATGTGTTGTCTCCACTGAAAATAACAGAAGTTGACCGGAAAGTCAAATCAACTTCGGTAAAAAAAGCGATTTTTCTTGAATATTTGTGCAAATGATGGTATATTTATCAAAACACTTGTGTAAATCAATCCTAAAAAACAGGGGAATAACATGAAAAGAGTTCTGGTAATCGGTTCAGGCGGTCGTGAACATGCTTTGGTATGGCAGTTGAAACAGAGTCCGCAGGTGGAAAAAGTTTATTGCGCCCCCGGTAATGCCGGTATTGCCGCTGATGCCGAATGTGTCGATATTAAAGTCGGTGAGTTGGAGAAACTCGCTGATTTTGCTGTTTCCAAAAAAATCAGTCTGACCGTGGTCGGACCGGAAGCTCCGCTGTGTGACGGTATCGTGGATGTATTCAAAGCCCGCGGACTGAAAATTTTCGGACCTGACAAAAAAGCCGCCCAACTTGAGGGCAGCAAAGATTTTGCCAAACGTTTCATGGTCAAATACGGCATCCCGACTGCCGCTTCAGAAACGTTTGAAAATCCTGATGAAGCATGTGCTTACATCGACAGCCAGTTTGACGCCGGTGCCAAAGGTATTGTGGTCAAAGCTGACGGTCTGGCTGCCGGCAAAGGGGTTTTGGTCGCTGAAAACCGTACCGGGGCAAAAGATTTTGTGAAAGAGTGTTTCGATGGTGCTTTCGGTGCTGCCGGCACCAAAGTAGTTATCGAAGAACGTCTGGTCGGTGAAGAGGCCAGTGTGTTGGCTTTGACCGATGGCAAAACGATCGTTCAGATGGTTTCCAGTCAGGATCATAAACGTATTTTTGACCGTGACCTCGGCCCCAATACCGGTGGTATGGGGGCGTATTCTCCGGCTCCGGTAGTGACCAAAGAGGTCGAAGCGCGCATTGAAGAGGAAGTTTTGAAACCTTTCCTCAAAGGTATCAATGAGGAAGGTCTGTACTTCCGCGGCGTGATTTTCTGCGGTGTCATGATCGATGATGACAAACCGAAAGTTCTGGAATTCAATGTCCGTTTCGGCGATCCGGAGATCCAGCCGGTGATGCGCCGTTTCGAGGGCGATTGGTTTGACGTGCTGGAAAAAACCGTCGATGGCAAACTCGACGAAGCTGAATTGAAATGGAAAAAAGATGCTGCCATTTCGGTGGTGATCGCTTCCGGCGGCTACCCCGGCGAATATGAGACCGGCAAAGAGATCACCGGTCTGGAAAATGCCGCCGCTGCCGAAGCGGTGGTTTTCCACTGCGGAACTGCCAAAAAAGATGGCAAAATCGTCACCGCCGGCGGCCGTGTCCTCGGTGTCAGTGCAGTCGGCAGATCGGTGCGTGAAGCGATTTTTGCCGCTTATTACGGGGTGCGTGAGATCAAGTTTGACGGGATGTTTTACCGCAACGACATCGGCGCCAAAGCTTTGCGCCGTCCGTCCAAAAATATGCCTGCAGCTAAAGCATGGATGTTCCTGGGCGCATTGTTTTTATGCTGCGTTGTGTGGTGTCTCGGCGGCTGGAAAAGCGGAGAATTGTGGCGTTTTACTGCAGCCAAAGGAGTGGTTTCTCTCTATTTGACGATCCGTTGTCTGGTCTTTGCCCTGCGTAAAAAATTGACCTACCGGATCGCAGTCGGCTCTTTCCTGCTGTTGTTCTTTATGATGATTTTGATGGTGGTTTTCAAAGTGGCGAAAACTCCTGCTCCGCAGAATGATGCTCCGGAAGCCGCTGTCATCGAAAATACTGTTTCAAAATAACATAAGGTACATTTATTATGAAAACATTGCTTTTTCAGGGTGATTCGATCACTGATTGTTCCAGACAGCGAGAGGAAGTGGAAAACTGCCGTCTGGCTTTTATGGGGTATGGTTATGCCGGTTTGCTGGCTGCAAAAATCTATCGTGAGCAGCCGGAGAAAGATTGGCACATCTACAACCGGGGCATTTCCGGCAACCGGGTGGTCGATCTGTATGCCCGTTGGAAAGTTGATGCGCTGAATTTGAAACCGGATGTGTTGAGCATCCTGATCGGTGTCAACGACACCTGGCATGAGTACAATCGCCAAAACGGGGTGGAAGTTCCCCGCTACGAAGAATTTCTGCGCCGGTTGCTGAGCTGGTCACAGGAAGCCCTGCCGGAAGTGAAACTTGTGTTGCTGGAACCGTTTGTGCTGCCGTTCGGTGCTGTCGGTGAAGATTGGCCTGCGGAGATCGCCCAGCGTGCGGAAGTTGTGCGTCAGGCTGCGGCGGATTTCGGTGCGGCATTTGTGCCGTTGCAGGAGCAGTTCAATGAACTTGCCAAAGCCTGGGGAATGGATTACTGGCTGCGTGACGGGGTGCATCCGACACTGGCAGGGCATCAGATGATCGCCGAGCAGTGGATGAAACACGCCGGGCACCTGCTGTAAAAATTTTTCCGTGACGGAATTTGATGGAGGAGGAATATGGAAACCCGTATCGCATTGATCGGTATTATTGTTGAAAATACCGGGCAATCTGCGGCGATAAACCAGCTCTTGCACGAGTGTGGAGAATTTATTGTCGGCAGAATGGGGATTCCATACCGTTCACGCAAGCTCGGCATTATCAGCGTCGTGCTGGATGCTCCGGAAGCAGTAATAAGTTCGCTGGCAGGCAAACTTGGGATGCTTCCGGGCGTGAGCGTGAAAACGGTGTATTCCAAAAAGAATTCCGCAGCAGAAAATTAAAGTCAGGGAGGGGATATGAAATATTTGGAATTGACAGTCGGGGCAGTACTGGTCTATAACTTTGTGCTGTCCAGATTTCTGGGCATTTGTCCGTTTCTCGGCGTATCCAAACGTTTGGATACGGCACTCGGTATGGGCGGTGCGGTCACGGTCGTTATGGCAATGGCATCAGGTTTGACTTCGCTTATCGCCAATTATCTGTTGAAATTTTCCATTGGCGGCAAGGTGGTGGAACTCGGATTTTTGCGGGTATTGCTTTTTATTCTGGTGATCGCATCACTGGTGCAGCTGCTGGAGATCATGTTGCAGAAATTGAGTCCGGTGCTGTACCGGGCGTTGGGTATTTATCTGCCGCTTATCACTACCAACTGTGCGGTGCTGGGGGCGGCGACGATCAATGCGGAAAGTGCCCGCGGGGTGATCGACTCAATTATTTTCGGAACTTTTTCCGGTATCGGTTTTGCTCTGGCACTGGTGCTGTTTTCCAGTATCCGGGAGAAACTTGAGCTTGCCGCACCGCCGAAAGCGTTTGAGGGAACTCCGCTGGCGTTGATAACTGCCGGAATTTTGGCGATGGCATTTGTCGGTTTCTCCGGTTTGTGCTGAAGAGGAGGGCGATAATTATGGATACCAACCTTCTTTTGATCGCCGGGGCGCTGATGCTGGCTCTGGGCGGTGTGCTCGGAGTGGTGATCGGGATATTTGTGAAAAAATTCAAAGTTGTCAGCAATCCGCTTGCTGATCTGGCGCTGGAACTGCTGCCCGGCGCTAATTGCGGCGGCTGCGGTTATGCCGGGTGTGCGGATTTTGCCAGTGCGCTGGCGGCGGGCAAAGCTGTACCCAGTGGATGTCCGGTTTCCAGTGCTGAGCAGATTTCGGCGATTTCCTGTGCGCTGGGTGTCGATGCCGGGGAGTTGGAGCGCAAGTGCGCTGTGGTATTGTGTCGCGGTGATGCCGGAGATGTCCGTTCCATGAATTATAACGGAGCGATGGATTGCGTGGCTGCCAATCTGGTTGCCGGTGGACCGCAGGAGTGCCGTTATGGTTGTCTGGGCTTGGGAACTTGCGCCCGCAAATGTCCTTTCGGTGCTATTGAGATCATCGGTCAGGTTGCGGTGGTGCATCGGGAATTGTGTGTCGGCTGTGGTAAATGCGTGACTGCATGTCCGCGCGGAGTGATCAAGCTGGTTCCCGCTGCCGCCGAATATCATGTGTACTGTAACTCTCCGGAAAAAGGCGTTGCCAAACGGCAGTTTTGCAAAGCCGGCTGTATCGGCTGCCGTAAATGCGAACGGATCGTGCCGGAGATGTTCAAAGTCGGCGGCTTTTTATCGCAGGTCAATTACGAATCAGGGCAGTATCCTGACCGGGAAATTGCCGAAAAGATCAACTGTCCGGTCGGCGGCTTGATCGATTTTGATACCCGTATCGCTGCTGCCCGTGCCAATGCGGAGGGGAAAAATGATCAATAAAAGTTCGCGCGGGGTAATGACATTTTCCGGAGGGATCCATCCCGTCGGTGATGGCAAGTGCCTGAGTAATTCGGCAGCGGTGCAGAAAGCGCCGTTGCTGGAAAAGTATTTTGTTCTGCTGGCAGAAAATGCTGGAAAACCGCCGGTGCCGGTGGTTAAAAAAGGCGATAAAGTTGCCAAGTATCAGTTGATCGCAACAGCAGACGGATTTGTCTCTGCCAATTTGCACGCTCCTACCAGCGGAGAAATCGGCGGTGTTGTCGATGTCCCCGGCCCCATGGGAGTTCCTGCCAAAGCCATAGAAATTATTGCCGATGGTGAAGATCGCGGCGAAGCTCCGTTTGAGCCGATCCCGGATTGGCGCCATGCTGATCCGGAAGTTTTGAAAAAACGGGTGGCTGAAGCCGGTTTGGTCGGTATGGGCGGTGCTTCATTCCCAACTCATGTGAAATTGGCTCCGCCGCCGGGAAAAAGTGTGGATACTCTGATTCTTAATGGTGCGGAGTGTGAACCTTATTTGACCGCAGATCACCGTTTGATGAATGAACGCACGGAAAAAGTGGTGTGCGGTGCGGCGATTTTTGCTAAAATTCTGAATGTGAAACATGCCTGCATCGGGGTCGAAGTCAACAAAGGCGATGCAATTGAAAAACTGCAGAAACTGGGGGCGGAGTATGATGTTGAGATCGTGCCGCTGAAAGTCCGTTATCCGCAGGGATCGGAAAAACAGCTTATCAATGCGGTCACCGGACGTCAGGTGCCGTCCGGCGGTTTGCCGATGGATGCCGGCTGCGTGGTGCAGAATGTCGGTACCGCGGCGGCATTGGCTGATGCGGTGGTTCTGGGGATCCCGCTGGTGGAACGTATTGTCACCGTTACCGGTGAAGTCGTGGTCAAT
>SUVU01000105.1 GCA_015061865.1 Lentisphaerota bacterium | reverse complement strand
TTCAAACAGCATTTGCACGTTTCGCCGATAAGGTATTTTTCCGATCGCAAACTGGAGCGTGCCGCCGAACTTTTCCGGCAGAAGTGCTACTCGGTCAAAGAGGTCGCCCAGATGCTGAATTTCTCCTCACCGCAATATCTGGCAACGGAATTCCGGAAAAAATACGGCTCTTCACCTAAAAAATATATGATTTTCGGTCCGATAACTGCCATGTGATGCGGACGTTGACAAATCACCTCCGGTGTGGTATATTTTCAACATGATTATAAAAGCAGGTTTTAATGATGATTTCAGAATGTGAACAAACTTACCGTTTCCAGCACGGTGAACAGTTGACCGCGGGGGATTTCCCGCAACCGGCAGGAGAATTGACATTTGAACTCAACCCCGACGGCGAAAACCCCAAAAGTGCCGTGATCGCCGCCATCGGCGGAAATTTCGTGCTGCAGCTGGAAAATCTCACTGCATTGCGGATCATCGCCGGCGGCCGCACTTTTCTCCACAATGCCATCCTGACGGAACGGATATTTTCCCGTATTGCCGTGGCAACGGACGGCGAACTCGTTCAAATCACGGTCAACGGCAAAAATCCGCTGGTCATTGCGGGGAAAAACCTGCTCGCCGGAAAAGTGACTTTCGGCGCCGCCGGAAAACTGCACCGGCTGCGGGGCAGTATCCGCCGGATTTCCTGTACCGGATTTTCCGGCAAAATCGTCATTCCGCCGCCGCCGCAGGAAAAAAACACCGTCGAATTGAGCTGGGACGATGCTTTCCCCGCCGCCATCGACCTCGCCGGGAACTGGGATTTCGTGCTGCTGCCGCAGAATTTCTCCCCCGATGCTCCGCTGCCGGATAAAAACCTTTTCACCGCCCGAATGGCGCTGCCGGGATACTGGGATGACCACACGGAACTGCTGGCAGAGAGCGACTCATTTGACCGCCGTGCCAAAACCAATCCCCGTTATCGGCCGCTGACGTTTCCGATGGGACAGGTCACCCCGGATGCCTCCATGCCCTATCTGACCGGCACCGGGTATTACCGCAAAACTTTCCGCTTCGCCCCCGGAACTCCTCCGGGCAGAGTCCGGCTCTCGCTCGGTCCGGCAGTCTGGGGCTGTACGGTGTACTGCAACGGCAAAATCGCCGCCGTCAATTCCGGTTATTCCACGGCAACTGAATGTGATCTGACCGGCTTGCTGGATTTCCACGGTGTCAATACTCTCGTCATTGCCGTATCAAATTTTGACCGGGTTTTCAACTGCGAAGGTCAGGAAAACGGTCAGCACATCGGTCTGGCAGTGCGGGGGTATCAGGGGATGCGCGGCGGTATCGGCGGCTGGGGAAAACTGCAAATCACTGGTTCCGCCGCCATTACCGATGCTTACTGCCATTTTGACGGTGAAAAATTGCACTGCTGCGCTGAAATTTCCGGCTCCGGTGAAGTCAACTGGCAGTTGAGCCGTGCTGACGGTACGGTTTTACGCTCTGCCGCCGGGATGACGGCGGCAGTCGATGCCGCCGGAGTGCCGCGCTGGGATGATGAGAACCCGGAATTGCTCACCGTGACCGCCACGCTTACGGATGCCGGCGGCAGACTCTGTGACCGGACAAGTTTCCGTTACGGTCTGCGGACGTGGCAGACTGCCGGAGCGACCATCCTGCTCAACGGCAAACCGGTATATTTGCGCGGCACTACGGAGCATCACTACTTCCCCGAAACTGCCAATGCCCCGTTTGATAAAGACAAATATCTGACCGACATCCGCCTGTGGCGGGCGCTGGGATTCAACTTTCTCCGCTTTCACACCTGGTGTCCCCCGGAACCGTATCTGGATGCGGCGGATGAGTGCGGCATGATCTGCCAGGTGGAAGTCCCGCCCCATGTCCCGGCGGACGAATGGGAACGGATTTTGAAATACCTGCGCCGTCACTCAAGCGTCTGCATTATTTGCGGCGGCAACGAGGAGGCATTTACGGAATTCCGTCTCAACGAAGTGCGGGAACTGGCAGCTCTCACCCGCCGGCTGCTGCCCGGGGCGCTGTTCAATCCGCAGGAGGCACTCTCCAAAGTGGAGTACCGGCTGCTGCCGGATGAGCCGGACGTGGAAACTGAACCATTTATCCACCATCCCGGCAAACTGGCTTATCTGGCGGAATTTTCTGATGTTTACGGCTCGTATAATTGGGGATATTTCAGCTATATTTTCGCCGAATTCCCCGGGGCGGCACCGGTCGATGCCCGCTGTGCGCTCTACGGCAAGCCGCTGCTCTCCCACGAAATCGGGATCATGGGCGGCTATCTGGATTTCAACAATGCCGGACGCTATGAAAATTGTGTCGTCCCGCCGGATCTT
Source organism: Lentisphaerota bacterium (assembly GCA_015061865.1). Taxonomy (GTDB): domain Bacteria; phylum Verrucomicrobiota; class Lentisphaeria; order Victivallales; family Victivallaceae; genus UBA1784. The sequence continues at coordinate 4,998 of SUVU01000105.1, read as the reverse complement.
TATGTGCAGGCACGCCAAAATCTGACCCGGCACGGACTTTTTGACCGGGCGGAGGAATTTTTTCAACTGAACAGTGCTTTCAACAACGAACTGCGTAAAGTGCTGTTTGAAAACATCCGCAGCTGCCGCAATATTTCCGGTTTTGACTTTCTCGGTGCGTGCGATGCTCACTGGCACCGGTGCGGCTATCCCTGCGGCATGACCGATGAATTCGGCAAGTGCCGCCCGGGAGTGACCCCGGAAATCTGCGCCCGCTACAATGCGCCGTCCGTACTGCTTGCCGATCTGCCGCTGTGCCGGGCGTGGCAGGAAAAAAGCGCTTTCAACTGCACGGTTTCGGTATCGCACTTTGACAAAACTCCCCTGCCGCCGGGAAATGTGCAGTGGCAGCTGCAAGCCGGTGATTTCGCTGTTTCAGGTGAAATTCCCGTCCCGGCGGTAACTTGCGGCACGGTCACGGAACTGGGCAGGATCAGTCTGACTTTGCCGGCAGTTGCTGTTTCGGTGCGGGCGCAGCTGTGGGTGCGCTATGGAAAACTTGAGAATATCTGGGAACTCTGGATCTTCCCGGTGCCAACGGTAACAGATTTGCCGTCAAACTGCCGGGTCGTGACGGCATTGGACGATGAGATCATCGACTTTATTTCCGGCGGCGGCAGAGTGCTGCTGACCGATAATTTCCCTGCCGACCGGATGACAGAAAAATTCCAGTGCGACACCACCGGGCGCAGTCTGGGGCATCTGGGGACGGTCATTCACCGCCACACGCTCACGGATGAAATGGCGCATGACGGCTTTGCCGGATTGCAGTTTGCCGGACTGCTGACGACAGCGGCTTCCATGGATTTCACCCGGTCGGAACTGCCGTTCAATCCGGTGATCGAGTATATTCCTTCGTACAAACTGGTCAAACTCAAAACTCCGCTGTGCGAATTTGCCGTCGGCACCGGCAGACTGGTGATGTGCGGTCTGCAACTGTCCGGCACCGATGCGGCAACGGCGTATTTCAAAGACCGTCTGGAAAAATATCTGGGCAGCGCCACATTCCCGGCGGCTCCGCAAATCGCCCCGGAACTGCTCAAAAAATTGATCCGTCAGGAATTTGCCGACAGCGGCATTGCCAAAACCGATGAAGCGTGGGACCCCAATGTTTCCGCCGGAAAAAACATCACCGGACAACAGGATAAAATATGAAAACTTCAGGAACGGATGCTTTCACGCAGGATGATTTCGTAGGGGGTGAATATTTCCGGCGGCGTGGTGCCGCGGCGGAACCATTGATCTGCCTGCAATAATTGTTCCAGAGCCATCTGACCACATTCACGCAGATGGATGTCGATTGTGGAAAGTGCCGGGATCATCAGCTGGCTGCCCGGGAAATTGCTGTATCCCATGATCGAGAGCTGCTGCGGGACTTTGATATTCAACTCCTTGAGTACCAGACAGACCCGCATGGCGATCCGGTCGCTGTGGCACATGATCGCACCGGGGGGATCGTCACTGAGCATCCAGCTGCGCACGGCGGCGGAAATTTCCTCCTGCGAATTGCTGACGGTTTTCAGCAGTCCGGGGTCGGCATCCATGCCGTTATTGCGGGCAAATTCCAGCAATTCCGCGTCAGAATATCCCCGGATCGAGGTCAGCTCCTCCGCCGGCAGGTAAAGCCGCAGAAATGCCACCCGTTTATGACCGTGATCCCGGAGCGTGAGCAGACCGTCGGCAAACGCACTGCGTTCATCGGTACGCAGCACCAGAAATCCGCTGTTTCCGGCATCACCGGGCAGACCGTGGGGAATGACTGTGGGCAAATTGAAACTGCGGATCTTTTCGATCAGCGCGCTGTCGGGCCGGGCGTGACCGGTTTCCAGGATCACTCCGGAAATCCGGTTGCGTTCGATCATGCCCTGGCACTCCTGCGCCGAAAAACTCATCAGCAAACTGGCAGGACAATGCTCCAGTGTCACCGAAAGTTTCTCCGCCGCCGCCGTCAGACCGGATAAAACGTAGCGGCTCGGCGTTTCCAGAGTTTCCGTACCGTCGGGCAAGACCACCAGAAATGTCCGGCGGGCGGAAATTTCGCTGACAAACGTCCCTTTGCCGGGGGTGCGTTCCACCAGTTTTTCCGCTTCCAGACGTGCCAGCGCACTGCGCAAAGTCACTTGACCGACCTGCAGCCGCCGGGCGAGGATTTTTTCATTGGGCAGCCGCATCCCCGGAAAAAATGTCCGGTCGAGGATCTCCCGTTTGAGCTGCTCGTAAATAAGATCTTTTTTGAATTCCATGATAATATGATGATTTTCTGTTTATATGCCACCCATAATATAGCAGATTTTGGTTTTTTTTCAAATTTTACCGGCGCCGCACTTGACAAAAACAATTCCCACTGGTATAGTAACCAATAGAAACAGATAGAAACAAGCGAGGTGAGGTTATGAAATTTGCAATAACAGTTTCCGGATTGTTTGCGGCAGTGCTGCTGCATGCGGGGGCGATCGTCGCTACTCCCCAACCCCCGGTAACGGAGCGTTACCTGCTGAAAAAAGTCTGCGGCAAATACGGTTGGCAGACCGGCATCGACAGCCGCAACGGTCTTCAGATGATGCAGCAGCTGGGCGACGACCGGAATCAGGCGACCCGGATGCTGGATATTTTCAGCGGCAAACACCCCGCCGACCCGGTGCTGAAAGCCCGTTTGCAAGCTGCTGAAGCCGGAAAAATCCCGGTTTTGGGGCGCAATTACACCTATTTTGACCCCAAATTGCGGCTCCCTCCGGCGGCGGAACGGCAGGCGGCGGCAAAAATGGCGAACTTCCTCGGCTACCGGGCATTCAATGAATGGGGTACCGGAGCCGACCGGATCATCCGTGCCGCCTTTGAGGGCAAAAAGGTCAATACTCCCGCCGGACGGGGCATGTTTGAACTTGCCAAAAAAATCATGCCCGGCAAAACCAATCCCCGCACCAGAGCGGAATTTGAACAGCTCTGCCGCTATATCTGGGAGACGGTCAACGCTCCGTTCGACTTTGAAACCCACGTTTTTGACGGTTCGCACTATTGGGCAAAAGCGTGGCCCGGCGGCTGGAACAAGATCCGGGCGATCATCACCGAAAACCGCACTCCTTACCGCAATAACTCCATCATGCAGGCGATCACCAGAGGGGCGGCACGGATGTGGGATGTGCCTTACGGGTATTTCCCGGCATACGACTGGCTGGCACGGATCTCGCCGCCGATGTATTCGCACATGCAGACGCCCCGGTCAGGTTATCAGAACCAGCAGGGTTTGATCAAAATTTCGCCGTCGCTCTACGAGAGATTGTATATTTATATGTTCATGGGCAACGCCGCCATCATCGCTGATGAATCCGACCACTCCCGTTACATCGACCTCGCCAACAGCGGCAATTACCGTTACAGCTGGTTCGGCGAAATATGCAGAAAAATGGAAAAATTCAACGCCGACTATGATTTCGGCACCTCCTGGAACCCCGTCGCCATTGCGCTCTCATGGCACAACGGTCTGGTCTATTACGGTGATAAAGCCTTTTACCGTTATCCCTACAATGACGGCGAACAGATGTCCCGGGAACTGCTGCACCGGGTGGCGTATAAATTCACGGAAAAGAAACTGATCAGTGACGAATTCGGTGCGACTCCGTACGGAGATATTTTTGACGTACTGCGGCTGGACACCCCCAAAGGTGCAGTGGACAGCGCTCTGCTGGCAAATTATCCGGTCGTTTTTCTGGCGGGCGAACAGCGCTTCACCCCTGAAGTGGTCAAAACTCTGACCGCTTACGTCCGTAACGGCGGCACGCTGATCCTCAATACTGCCATGCTCAAAGGCGGCGAATTCCCCGTGGAATTCACCGGAGCCAACATCACCGCCGCCGGTTTGACGGCAAACACCGTGACCCGCCGGGACGGTAAAAAACTGGTCAGCGGCAATTTCAAATACGATGTTCTGGTGCCGGTAAAAGGTTCTGAAGTCCTGTACTATGCCGGCACGACTCCGGTCGTGACCCGGAACGCTTGCGGCAAAGGTGCCGTCGTCCTGATCTCCTGCCGTTGGCTGCTGGAGGAACGGGAATATCTGGAAAATGATTACCGGAGAAAGAATATCCTGCCGCTGGCGCATGATCTGATGCGGCAGATTTCCAAAGAACTGGTTCCTTTCACACTGCACGGCAAAAATCTGCCGGAACAGCTGATGTACCAGATCAACCGCAAAGGCGACGGCTACTGCATCGCATTCTACAATAACGGCGGTTTGACGTGGGAAACACCGGCGGGCGGCAACGGTTTGCCGGTGGAAAAAGCCGATCCCTGCGGGACACTGGAATTCAGTGTGACATTTCCCGGCAAAAAGATGAAAGATGCCGTGGACTTTGTCCGGCACGAAAAACTTTATTTCCGCAATGCCGGAAAGGGACAGACGCTGGATCTCAAACTTGCCCCCGGAGCATATACCGTGATCGAAGTCAGCCCCGCCCCGATCCCCGATCCCGAAGTCATCCGTCCGGTCAATCTCGCATTGAATAAACCGGTCTCCGCTGCCAGTGCGGTCAAAAAACATGAAGCCGCCCGGGCGGTGGACGGCGATGAGGATTTCATCTCCTCGTGGTGGAGCGCCAAAGCGTGTCCGCAGAGTTTGATCGTCGATCTGGGCAAAACGGCAACGGTCGATTCTTTCCGGGCGGTGATGGCGTGGAGTTTTGACAATACGGTGTTTCCCCGCTTTCAGCAGTACCGGGTCTATGCCGGAAACGACGGCAAATCCTGGCAACTGGTGGCAGACGAGAGCCGTAATGTGATGTTTGACCTGCCGCAGGGATTGCACCGGTACTTCACTGCGCCGGTGAAAGCCAGATACTTCAAACTGGAAGTGCTGTTCAACTCCACACGGCAGGGGGCGCAGGTGATCGAGTTTCAGCTTTTCGCCGCCGGTAAGACGCAGAAAGTGGTCAAACCGTGGAAAAAAGACCCAGATCGGAAGAG
>SUVU01000004.1 GCA_015061865.1 Lentisphaerota bacterium | reverse complement strand
TGCCAGCGGCGAAAATATCAACGTCCTGATCGTGGATACTGAAGTTTACTCCAATACCGGCGGTCAATCCTCCAAAGCTACTCCGCTGGGGGCAGTGGCTCAATTTGCCAGTTCCGGCAAAAACAGCCCCAAAAAAGACCTCGGCAGTATCTTTATGACCTACGGCAATGTTTATGTTGCCCAGGTCGCCATGGGTGCCGACCCCAATCAGTTGATGAAAGCGATCCGGGAAGCCGAAAACTTCGATGGTCCCTCGGTCATCATCGCCTACACTCCCTGCCTGTCGCACGGTTTGAAATGCGGCATGGGCTGTGCGCAGGATGAGATGAAACGGGCAGTCGAAGCCGGTTACTGGACATTGTACCGCTACAATCCGGCAAATGAAAAACCGTTTACGCTGGATTCCAAAGAGCCGGTGAGTTCCTATACCGGATTCCTTGCCGGTGAAACCCGATATGCGGCATTGAAACGCACCTTCCCCGAAAATGCAGAAAACTTTTTCGCACAAGGTGAAAAACTGGCGCAGGAAAAATATTTGCGCTATAAAAAGATGCAAGACAATCAGTAAGGTGCTGATCGTCGTAACATAAATAAGACATGAGGTGAAAAAATGTCGGAGAAACAGGAGAGCGTGCCCGCCAATGTATTCGGCGGCAATGATGTGGCAGAACAGCTTAAACTCACGGGCAAGCGAATTAGCGAAGCGCGCAAAGCGCTCGGTATCAGCATTCGTGAAATGGCGATTCTGCACCACATTAGTGAGGAGGAGTACCTCCGGCACGAAACTGGTGAAGCTGACAGTTCATTTTCATTTTTGCTTCAGACTGCCGAGCGTTTCGGCATGGATATCAACGCTTTGATCACCGGTGAATCGCCGCGCTTGAGCTTCTACACGCTCACCCGCAAAGTCACCGGCAAAAAAGTGGAACGCCGTCCGGATTTCGAGTATTTCCATCAGGCGGCACAGATGAAAAACCGTATGGCGGAACCGTTTGTGGTGCGGGCGCCGTTCACCGGGGATGATACTCCGGTGCATCTGTCCACCCATGCCGGTCAGGAGTTCGATTATGTGCTTCAGGGCAAACTTAAAGTTCAGCTGGAGGATAAAGTCGAGATCCTCGAAGCCGGTGACAGTGTTTACTACGACTCCCGCCACCCGCACGGCATGATCGCCACCGGCGGCGAAGACTGCCTCTTTCTGGCGGTCGTGATGAAGTCCCACGATGATGCGCTCCCCGAAGCGGCAGTCACCGAACCGGCGGATGCCCCGCTGGACAAAAGCGATTTGCTCTATCACCGTTTTATGGACGAAACTCTGGACGAGAACGGCTTGCTCAAAGCGGTGAAGTTCAACATTCCGGAAAACTTCAACTTTGCCTATGATGTATTGGATGAATTGGCGGCGAAAACCCCCAACGCCCGGGCGATGCGCTACATCTCATCCGATCAGAGCGAAGTGCGGGATTTCACGTTCAAAGAAATCTCCGAACTCTCCTGTCAGGCGGCAAACTATTTCACTTCGATCGGCATCAAAAAAGGCGATAAAGTCCTGTTGATCCTCAAACGGCATCATCAGTATTGGTACGTCATCAACGCCCTGCACCGCATCGGTGCCGTGGCGATCCCGGCGCCGAATCAGCTGCTTGCCAAAGATATCGAATACCGTCTCAACAGCGCTCAGGTCAAAATGGTCGTTGCGACCTCCGATGACCATGTGCCTGATGCCGTGGATGAGGCGGCAAAAAATTCACCGTCGGTGGAACTAAAAGTCATCGTCAAAGGCACCCGGGAAAACTGGCTGGATTTCGACGGTTCTATCTCCCGGTTCAGCAAAGAATTCCCCCGTCCGGCGGATCACAAAGTTTCCGATCCGCTGTTGATGTTTTTCAGCAGCGGCACCTCCGGTTATCCCAAAATGGTGCTGCATGACCATGCGTATCCGCTGGGTCATATCCTGACCGCCCGCTGGTGGCTCAATGTCCAGCCGGGTGAACTGCATTTCACCATCAGCGATACCGGATGGGGCAAATCGGCGTGGGGCAAACACTACGGTCAGTGGCTCTGCGAAGCCTCGGTGCTGGTCTTTGACTTTGACCGCTTCCATGCCGATGAGATCCTGCCGTTGTTTGCCAAGCACAAAATTTCCACGTTCTGTGCGCCGCCGACGATGTACCGCTTCTTTATCAAAGAAGATTTGAGCAAATATGACTTCTCCTCGCTCAAATACGCCGCCACCGCCGGTGAAGCGCTGAATCCGGAAGTGTTTCAGCAATTCTATAATGTCACCGGCTTGAAGATCATGGAGGCTTTCGGTCAGACTGAAACCACCATGTCGCTGGGCAATCTGGTCGGCACCACGCCGCAGCCGGGTTCCATGGGACGCCCCAGTCCGCAGTACCCGATCGTGCTGCTGGATGCCGATTGCAACCCCGTTCCCGCCGGTCAGACCGGTGAAATCTGTATCCGTGCCGACCATGCCGGAGAGATCCCCGGTTTGTTCCGCTGTTACAACAATGATCCGGAACGCACCGCCGAAGCATGGCACGACGGCTATTACCATACCGGCGACGTGGCATGGTGCGATGAAAACGGTTACTACTGGTACGTCGGCAGAAGCGATGATGTCATCAAAACTTCCGGCTACCGGATCGGACCGTTTGAGGTGGAGAGCGTGATCATGGAACTGCCGTATGTGCTGGAGTGTGCCGTCACCGGCGCACCTGACCCGGTGCGCGGTCAGGTCATTAAAGCGTGGATCATGCTGACCAAAGGCACGACACCGAGCGATGAATTGAAAAAAGAAATTCAGGATTACGTCAAAGCCCACACAGCTCCGTACAAATATCCCCGCTTGATCGAATTCATCGACAGCCTGCCCAAAACTTCCAGCGGCAAAATCCGCCGCACGGAGTTACGCAACCGTTAAACGATCACCCTCCGGGAGCAATCTCCCGGAGGGTATTTTTGCAAAGGAGCTTCTGTTTATGGAACAGTTATACACGATCACGCCCCGTATCGTCGCCGCTGATACCGTCACTGAAATCGCCGTTTCCGGCAAATATCCCCACACTGATCTGCGTACGGTCAATGGCGAAATCACCGTCGATGGTGTTTGTGCCGACGGGCTGTTTTCAGATGGGATCCTGCCGGGGTACACCTGCTTCAACGGTTTTAAAATCGAGGATCGCCCGATGTTTGAACCGATTCCGGCGAAACTTGGCAGCGACGGTGTTTTGCGTTTCAAATATTTATTCCGCAGCACCGGTGAACATACGCTTCATCTGCGGTGCGGGGAACACACCCTGCTGACATTTTCCATATTCTCAATTCCAGAGGCGTGGCTGAAACTGCGCCCGTACCGGTGCGACCTGCATCTGCACAGCGGATATTCCGGATGCTGCCGGGAGCGTGCCAAACTTTCTCCGGAATATTTTGCGGCGTTATTGTGTGCTTCGGGGTTGGATTTTATCAGTATTTCCGACCATAAACAGCATACTCCGTCTTTGATTGCGGCGAACTTCGTAAATCAGTGCGGCGGCAATTTCCGGGCGTATTCCTCCGAAGAGGTGCATTTGCAGGATTTGCATACGATCCATGTATTGAATTTCGGCGGCGACCGTCCGGTTTCAGATCAAATGCATCCGGACGATCCTGAATATGTGAAACTGTTGAACAGTTATCTGAAAAAAGTTCCGCAATACGCCGACTATTGGCTGCGTCACCTGGCGGCAAACTGGCACATTGCTTATGACAAAATCCGTGAAGCCGGCGGTTTGATGGTCTACTGTCACCCGTTCTGGCGGCCGTTTGACCGGAGATTTCTGCCGGAATGTATCCGGGATTACATTTTTGAACACCGCCTGTACGATGCACTGGAAATTTTCGGTGAAATGGGCGATGACAGTCATCGTGAAGACAATGAACTTAATGTCGCCCGTTATCATGAGCAGTGTATCGCTGAAAAACGGTCGATCCCGGTGGTGGGCAACAGCGACATCCATCAGGGGTCGATGCTGAATATCAACTCCTCGATCGTCTGGGCGGAGCGCAACGAACTCAAACAACTGCAAAATGCGATCCTTGACGGCATGAGCATTGCGGTAAAACATTTTCCAAGCGAATTTCCCCGCACTGCCGGCGGCAATTTGACTCTGGTAAATTATTACCACTTCCTGCGCAAATATTATTATCCGCGCCACGATGAGATTTGCAAAGCAGAAAGCAGTGAAATGCTGAAAACGCTTTCGAAAGCGCCGGCAGACTATGAGTTTGTGAAGTTTATCAACCGCCCCGGCCATATCACCGGTGATACGCCGGTGGCGCTGGATTCACGCAAATATACCCCGGACACCGCCGCAATGGCACGGATCAATGCCGATCGTGCCGCATTGGATGGCGAATTCTGGAAAAATTAATCCAGATTCAAACTGCGCCGGAGTGTTTCATAGCACTCCGGTGCGGGAGTCCGCAATTCCAGAAACATCGGCACTCTGCCGATCTGACCGCATTTCCACGCCATCCCCAGTCCGGCAAGCGAAATCATCGCCCCGTAAAGCGAAGTGAAACCGGTATGGTTTTTCAACCCGTTTTCCGGACTCCGGGAGACCTGATGGATGTGCATGGCAACGATTTCACTGCCGGCAGCGGCGTACCATTCACTGAGCATATCCTGATGGCAGAACGGGGCATTATTGCGGGCGTGACCGATATCCATGTGCAACCCGATCCGGGCAGCTGCCGGAGCAGCGGCCCGCAATGCGGAAATAAAATTCAGACATTCCGGCACGGTGCAGCCGAATTTATACCGTTTATTTTCCCGTTCACTCTGCACCGTGTGCAGATTTTCGATTCCGATTTGAATGCCGTTTTCCCATAACGGTTTAAGGTGCCGGACAAAAGTTTTCACCGCCAGAGCATAAATTTCCGGATCAGCCAGTTCATCCTGAAATCCCCGCGGCACATGCATCGTCACCCCGTTGCAGTGATATCGCAGCGCTCTGGCGACCGCATCATCAAGTTTTTCCCCGCCGGTAAACTGACCGTTTTCAAATTTCAAATCAGTCAGGTGCATGGACAAATATTTGCCCCCGGCGTTGCGCCACGCTTCCAGAGCCGGCAAAAACTCCGGCACATCAAATAATTCCGGATTATAACGCAACTCAAATGCCGCAATTTTATTGGCAGCGGCATAATTCAGGTACTCGACCGGAGTTTTCATCCCGCAAATACCGATACCGGCGAAAAATTCCCGGCGCAAATCCTCCTGCCATGCCGCCATATCCGCCGCCGGACAAATCACGTCTTCACGCTCCCATACTCCGTTTTCCCGGCGATAGATCGCCAGTGCCGGCGCTCCGCCGATGGCTTTATCCGGATCCAAGCCCCGGATGGCATCAAATTTTTCACTCTGCCGGTCAAAATGTTTATGGCCGTAAACCAGTTTGGCTATTGCTCCACATGCCATTGCCCGCTGCAGCATTTCCTGATCGTGCGGTTCCCACGCCTCGGCAGGACAATGCGTTACCGCCAGCAAATTGCGTTTCTCCCCGGCGGCAACTTCAGCCAGCAGCTGCGATGCCGCATCGCTCAATCTGCCGCAGGAGGAATCAAACAGCACCACCGTATCATTCAGCACTTCCGTCTGCATCAATTTCAGCGTTGCCGCTTTATCTGCCGGAGTACGCAACTCGGCATTGCCGGGAGTGAGCATAAAAGGAATATTATTGCTTTGCAGTGACGTCATGATTTTCTGTGCCGAAGCCGCCGTACCGACCCCGGTCAAGTCCCCTGCCCCAACGAAAAGTCCGACGTTCCGGCGGCGGCACTCCGCCAATGCCCACTGCCAAACCTGCTCTTTTACCGAATTACTGCGGTCTGCCAAATGCAGATCCGCTGCGATCGCAACTTGGATCATAACTCAAACTCCATGCCGTCAGCGGACAGCACCACCGGAAAATCCACCTTGCCCAATGCCGCTTTGAATCCATCCGGATCCGAATTCCATTTATCCGAAATATGCACCCCGATAAAACGTTTTACCGGCAATTTGCGCAATACCTCCCCGGCGATTTCCGGACGGTAATGCTGACACTCCATCACACACACTGCTTCCCGGTCAAACGCATCCACCGGAAAATCCCGCAAATGGCGGCTGACATCCCCGGTAAAGACGATTTTTTTCTCCTCCGCCTCGACCGCAAACGCAAAACTGGGAAAATCTTTGTTTTCATTATCGAAATGATGTGTCCGGTATGCCGTGACCCGGATATTTTCATCCTGATACACCACGCCTGCAGAAACCGCTGTCAGCGCCAGCAGCTTCTCATCCCACATCCGGTGAGTTGCCGCAACGAACGCCGTCACCGCCTCGACCGTCTGTTCCTCCGGCAGCAATATCCGGGTCTGCGGTCCATCATCCTGACGGCGTGCCAGAGATTTGATCAAACCGGGCAATCCGCCGATGTGATCTTCGTGGGAATGGCTGATAAAAACCGCCCGCAACTTCTCAAACGGCAAAGATTTACGGATCATCAACGCATTGACCGGCGCTCCGGCGTCAAAAAGATACAAACTGCCGTTTACTTCCAATACCGACGATGAACAGTCCCGGGTCATCGTCGGAGAGCCGTGCCCAGTGCCCAGAGTGATAAGTTTCATTTAATTACACCTTTAAATACCCAAAATCTGCTCCGGGTAATATACACCGGAGCAAATATTTTTTCAAATCATTTATATTCAAGTTTCAGCACGACAGTTTCATCATCACGCAGCCGGAGTTTCAGGGTATTGGTGTTTTCGGCAAGAACTTTACCGGTGAACCAATCGACTGCTTTGACGATTTTTTCCGGCAGATTCACCGTTTTCATCCCGCCTGCGCCGGAGTGAATACTCAAAAAATTACCGTCTGTGGCGACAAAATCGTAACCGTTATCCACGAAACAATGAACTTGTTTCGCCCGGCAGATGCTCCGGAGTAATCCGGCTGAAAAATCCGGTGCGGCACAATACACGCTGTACGAATCACCGACTTTTTTCACCGCCAGCGCATCGCTGCCGTCCCCGAATTTACCCCACACCTGCGCGGCGTGATCTGCCACCACAAACATCGGCAGCTGCGGCGTGATATTATATCTGTTCCGCATGGCGACCGTGGCATTTTTGTCCCATGACGAGGTCAGCAGATGCGTTGCCGCAGTCCGGGTGATCCCGCCATGTTTACGGTCAAGCCGGTGCGGAGCGACTTTGATGCCGGTCAACTGCTCCACGCTGGCACGGTCAGGCTGATGTTTGGAGTTGAGAAATCCGCTGCCCCACGGGAAAATCAGCACATTACCGTTGCGGCGCAATTTGCGGTTCACCGCCGCCATCACTTCCGGGGAGATCTGGAACGAGGCACAGAAAATATATATGCGGTACTGATCTGCCGGAAACTCCGGATTCAAAATATCACGCAAATAATAAATATCCACCCCGACCCCGCTGCGATGCAGAGTCGTGGAACTGACCGCCGTCAGACTTTTGGCAAAGAAAAAGTAGTTACTGCGCTGATTTTTGCCATCAAAATTGCCGATATGAGTGATCGCCCGGTCGTCATACAGGAAACAGACCTGACGTTTCCATCTCACCGGCAGCGTCAGCTGCGCCCGTTCGATCCCGCTCAATTTCTGCATGCACTTCATCACCGCATCGCAGTTGTACCATCCCAGCCAGAACGAGTAAAAGCGATACGATCCGCCATGCTGAAAAACTTCCATCAGCACATTGCGGTAGTGCTGTTCCGTAGCGTAGGCATTCTCCCCGCCGAAAGGAGTCTGCTGGGCCTGGGTCAGATAGGAGCGCAGGTCAACTTCTGCCAGTTTGATTTTTTTATTCAAATGCGCCGATGCCTGACAGCCCCGGTTCGCCGGATGCAGACCGTTGCGGCGGTAATAATAATCGGTCGGATTGCCGAACGCATTAAAACCGTCCGAAGTATACTGCTCAAAACCGCTGCCGGAGTTAAGCACATGCGGGAAAAACTGATTAATACCGACATCCCGGTAGGAATCTTTGGCATAGACCCACACCAGAGCTTTGCGCTTCAACTCCCGGTTGGCACTTCTGCCTAGTGCGGAGATCAGATTCGCTTCTGCCAGCGCATAAGCCTCATTGTAATCCGCCACACGCTGCGATACAAAAAATTCATTGCCGACCCGTTCCTCATATCCGGGGATCTGCGCCGTGGCGATGGTCACATTTTTATCATTCCACGCCTGACGCAATGCGGCATCAGAGCCATATTTTTTCATCAGATGTTCCCGGAAAAAATCGACCATGACATCGCTGTAATCGGTCATGCCGAACCGGATCCCGCCACCGCTGTAAGGAGCAAACAAGTGCCATTGCTCATCCATTTCACCGGCGATACCGTATCCGGCGATCCGGGAGGCGAATGGGGAGTTTTCACAATGACGCACCAGCGCCGCCACCGCCTCGGAATACTCTTTGACTTTGGCTTTTGAAGCATGTGACACACTGGAACATCCCCGTCGGGTCGGCTCTTTGTCAAGATCAGTATAGGGATGACCGTATTTTTTATCCCCCGGCTGTCCGGAAATCCGCAAATATTTCCCTTCGCTGGTTTTGGTCAGATCCCGACGGAATTTTTCCCGCTTGGCAAAGCGTTTGGGCGGCATAAAGCCGGCTTCAATAATAATATGCGCTTCCGGATCATGCCCGATCTGCTCCAACGCTGATGCCATGGCACTGTCCACCTGTGAAAGATCAAACTTGCCATCACTGCCGCGTTCGATGTTGCCAATATTCATCATAAACAGCTTGATCCCGGTTTTGCGGTGCAATTCCGCCAATTCCACGCTTTTGCCATCCCGGAAACAGTACATCGCCGCCGGAATCACTTTGCCGTTGCGGGTCAACAACGCTTTCCCATCCCGCCGAATTACTTCAAAGTCCGGTTTTTCCACCTGCCCGGAAACAGCAGTTTTGCCCAGCGGCAACGCTTTTTTACCATTGAGCAGCGCACGATCCAAACTCAAACTGACCAGATATTCTCCGGGAGTTAAAAATTGCGGTATTGCCGTGATCTGACAAGCTTTGCCGGATTTGACGATCGAGCCAATCGGAATAATTCTGTTCACATTTCCGGCAGTAAAAATAATTCTGCCGCCGGAGGGCAGCAACTCTGTCGCCGCCGGAGTTACGGTGAATGAAAACGGCTCATTCAATTTCAATTCCGCCGGAATTTCACCCGGCGTCACGGTCAATTTTTGCGGAGCACCGATATATAATTGTTCATGCCGGTTATTCACCCGTGTGGCAATGATGGAGTCGCCGAAATCTTTCGGGGATGCTCCCGTGACCGCCGGAAGCCATGAACTGTCGTCGAAATCTGCCGTTGCCCACGCCTCCGGCACATTGCCGCCGACACAGCGGGTCGCCGCATCGGAAACGATCAACTGCTCTTTGCCGCCGGGAGATTTGATATACGCATCAAACAAGACCCGCAGTGTCCCGCCGGAGTTGCGGCACCGGAGCGCGATCACATTTTTGCCCGGTTTGAGCAATTTGGTGATTTCGCACACGCCGGGAGCGAACTGTTCACCTTTGCCGCACGCAATGCCGTTGACAAATAATTCTGCGCTGTTGTGACCGAGAAAACGTATCGCCGCATATTCCGGAACTGCCTCCAACTCAAACGTCCGGCGAAAATAAACCCGGTTGCCTTTGGCATTGCCCCGGCGCAGTTCCGTACCCTGCCAGATGTTTTTTACCACGCCGTCATGCAAATTCACCCGGAAATCTTTCACCACCATCCCGGCAAAACCATCTTTTTGACCGGTGACACTCAATACCGTTTCGATCGCCATTGCCGGAACGGTGAAGTTACATTGTTTGCCGGTCACCGCAATTTTTCCGGCACTTTTGCCGTCGGCACTGAAAAATTCCAATTGAGCTTGGGCTTTTGACTCCAAACCGGTAAGTTTCAGGCAATATTCCACCCGGGGCATCAACTGAAAACTGCGCCACTGTTTCTTGCCGGCAGGCACGGTAAACTCTGCTGCGATATTGCCCGGATCATCACGTTTGACCAGCTGCATAGAACCGGGCAGCAGCTCTACGGTGCCGTCACTGCTCTCGTAGACCGGCAGCACCCGCACCACTTTTTTACCGGTTTTGAAAATCATCTGATGCGAAAGAAAATGATCCGACGGGATTTCCAGCCGGGTCATCCGGTCACGCTGCAATCCCCGCCGCCCCGGCGTAGAAGCAAACGGATATGCGCCGACGACTTTGCCTCTGGCATCCAATGCCCGCAGATAAAAGTTGACATACGCACCGTCAATATTTTTGACCTGACAACGGAAATTCAGATAATACCCCGTTCCCGGTTCGACCGGCAGACCTTTGGTGCCGGCAAGTTCAAACTCTCCGGCAGGTTTGGTTTTGGTCACGGTGACCTGACCATTTTGCCGTGACAACACGCTGTTATCGCCGTCAAACCGGGTCAATTTCCACTGTTCCGCCCCCCATGCGACGGCGGCACCGCATAATAATGTCAGCAATAATTTTTTCACTTTAACCTCACAAATATTGTTTCCAAAGCCTTTTGACTGTAATTTATCACATATTCACCTGCCGCATTGCGTTCAAACTCCACCGGCTGCCATTTGCCGTCGGCGTCGAGAATCTCCATTGAAGTAAATTCCCGATTGTATAATTTAAAACTCACCCCCTCTGCCGCATCATGCATCGGATTGCCGATCGTCGCCAGCATCGAACCGTCCGGCAGACAATTCAAACTGACGTTCCACGGGAAATCCCCGCCGCACAGCAGCGGCGCACTGCCGCCGCTGCTCAATGCCTGCTGCAGCATGATCCGCCGGAAGCGGTTGAAATATCCCATAAAAAATTGTCCTTTTTCCATGCGCCACGCCGAGAGCAAATGTCTGCCGCAACGTGCCAGACCGGGATACAATTCCGTATGGTCAAAGCGGCAGACCCGGCACAAAACTTCCGGCTGTCCGGTCAACGTCATCTGCAGCACATCCGGAGCGATCCGCTGTGCCGTGATCCGCGGCCGGCTCAAACCGTACAATTTCGCATCATCACTTAAAATTTCTTCATACGCATAGCCGACATCACCCAATTTCCGGAATTCCGCCGCCGCCACGCCGATATGAGTGCCGAAACCGCGTTTGACCAGAATATTGACCGAGTCCGCATCCAACAGCAAATGCCCGGTCAACAGCCGTTCGATCTCCGCATCACTGAACGCCGTCAGCGTATCACCGGAAACCGCCGTCCAATGTTCCGGAGCGAAGCGGTCAATTTTTATGATCCGGTGACTTATCCCCAGAATTCCCAGCGCATACGCCCACGAAATCGAGTTATTTTGCAACCCCAGCCATTCGCCTTTGCGTACCGGCATCGTCCGGGCGACTTCTGAAGCAGTCAATACATCCACCCCGGAGGCATTGACTTCCAGACAGCCCAATTGGGCAAGGGTATTCAAGCGTTCTTTGTCCCGCCGCAAATATTTGCCGAATTTCTCATCCAGCACGATCCCGTTGCCCATCATATCATAATGGTTGATGGTAATACCTTTGGCACCATACGGGATCGACGCCGCACACTGCCACATGGCAAACGTGCCGCTTTTGGTGTATTGACCGTTGCGCGGCGAACTTTCCAATTCCGGATAAATGACCACATCTTTCGGCTCATACTGGATCACCCCGTGCCGGGTCATTTCCGGCTGTGCCTGCATGGCGCTGATCTCGGTGTACGGGGACAAATTCGGGCGGATCAGCATCGGCTCATGCGGCGAAAATGCCTGTTTATAGCGTTCATAGCTGCGCCCTTCAATGGAGTGGATATCCGGTCTGCCGTACATAAATGCCAATTTCACCTGCGGCGCAGCATTGCGGACAACTTCACCCAGATATTCTGCCGCACCGTCCAGAGATTCGCCGCACACATCGATCCAGGCATTGCGGTAACGTTTGTCATCGGCGGCGATTTTGGCAAGCAGCTCCTCTCTGGTCAAATTTTCCAATCCCAGTTTCTCTGCAGTCAAACGCAAATGCTCACTGCAAAAACAACCGCCGTAACCATGTTCGCCGCCGTGATTATGCAACCGCCAATCATCCTCGACCCAAATCGCCACCGGCTCGACTTCCACCGCGATCCGGGCGAACCAGTCGGCAAGTTCTTTCCGCCAGATGCCGCAAAACGGACAGGCGGCAATCGGCATGGTCAAACCGGTTTCACCCACCTGCAAGCGCATATTTTTCAACTTTTCCGGCGGACGTCTGCCGCGATCGCCGTGAGTCACGGTCGTCCACGGATTCACACTCATTTCCACTCCGGCATCTGCCAGCGCTGATTTGATCTTTTTAGCCATCACCAGCCAGCGCTGCCGTACAGTTTCATCCGGATACCCCTGAAAACTCTCCTCGGCATTGTAAAACAGCATCACCTCTTCAATGCGGCTGCTGCGGCAAAACTCCACCAATTCAGCGATCCGGTCATTTTCATGAAAATCCGGCATAATACAATAGCGCAGAATATAACGGTACATCTCTCAGCTCCTTAACAAACAATATCCGGCGAACGTTCGCCCATGTTTTAACCCCTAATATAACACAATATTGATTTTTTGTCAAGTATCCGGGAAAACTCCGGTCAAAATAATTTATTACCGGCAACTTGGTGCATGATCCTGCCAACTTGCTCCGGCAAATCATCTGCGATTAAAATCCCGGGGGCAGTTTCACCGGCGATCCCATGTAAATACGCGCCCAGTGCGGCAGCATCGAACGAATGTTTCAACTGTGCCGCCAATGCTCCAATTACTCCGGCAAGTACATCACCACTGCCTGCCACTGCCAGAGCCGGAGAACCGGCGGCAATAATACGGCTGCTCCCGTCAGCGGCCGCGACGACGGTATCCCGACCTTTCAGTACGACCACAGCACTCAACTTGTCCGCCAGTGCCAGCGCCAGATTTTGCCGGTTCAAACTGCTGTCCACCCCGAATGATGCCGCCAGACGTACCGCTTCGCCCGGATGCGGGGTCAAAATCAGATTTTCCCGCCGCCGCCACACTTCCGGATGCCGGGCAAGAGTATTCAAAGCATCTGCATCGAGCAGCAATATTCCGGGGAACTGCCACGCCGCCGCCAGATTTGCCGCCGTGCCGCAACTGCCCCAGCCGCAACCGCAAACCAGCACATCTGCCAACGGAAACCAGTTTTCAGGAACTTCTCCGCCGGATAAACGGCGCACGATCGCCGCAGCAGGCAATTCAAGTTGAGCTTCAGAAGCGATCCGTACCATACCGGCACCGCCATACATTGCCCCCCGCACCGCCAATGCCGCCGCTCCGGGGTATTCGGCGGAACCTGCCCAGAGCAGCACCCTGCCCCGGCTGTTTTTATGGCAGGTCAAATCCCAATGAGGCAGCATTGCCACCGCATCCCGATCGGTCATGATTTCCACACCGCTTGAACCATCATCCATCAAACCGATGTCGATCACCCGCAATGCACCGCGCAGACAGCCCCCTGCCCCGGCAAACAAACCGGATTTGGGTCTGCCGAAAGTTATCGTGACCTCCGCCCGGATCGCGCCGTCCGGCGATGCACTTCCGGTATCGCCATTGATGCCGCTGGGCAAATCCAATGCCACGACCGGACAGCGGGAATTATTTGCCGCATGGATAAAACTTTTGACTTCAGAGCGCAACGCCCCGCCGGAAAATCCGATCCCCAATAAACCGTCAATAATGACATCGCCGGGACGGAAATCGTAAACGCTTAAACTACTGCGCTGAAAAAACGGTATTTCCGGCGGCAGGTCAGCTGCCGCATGCGCAGCGCATCCGGTAAAGTCACTTAATGCTTTGGTACTGAAAATTTCCACCGGAAATTTGCGGCTCAATCCGGCTGCTGCCACCAGAGCATCGCCGCCATTATTGCCGCCTCCGGCGAGAATCACCATCCGGGCGGCATCATGGTATGCAGCAGCGATCCAATTCGCCGCCCCGATCCCGGCACGGCGCATCAGCTCATATTCCGGCACTCCGGCAGCGATACTCCGCTGCTCCATCGCCCGGATTTGTTCAATTCCCGCTGTCAGCATCTTGTTTTCCCAAATCTTTACGGAAAAACCCGGAAATTATAAATGCGGTAATTCCACAGCAAATTGCAATATCGGCAATATTGAATACCGGATAATGCCACTGGTTATAATAATGGACATGAATGAAATCCACCACCGCCCCCCGGAAAATACGGTCAATGGAATTGCCGATAACTCCGGAAATGACCAACAGCAATGCCAAGTAGCGCTCCGGACAATTTTCGGTCAGCTTGCGGAAAAAAATCACCATTACGCCAATGACAGCCAAACCGAATACCGTCAATGCCCAGCCATAACCGCTGAACATGCTCCAGGCGGCGCCGAGATTGCGCACATAGGTAAATGACAATATCCCCGGGATAATATCTCTGGATGCCCCGAGCTGCCAGCGGACAAAATACGCTTTGGTCGCCAAATCAGCAGCCAATACAATAACCGCAACCATCCCGGAAAGCCACAGCAGCTTTTTCTCCGCCGCACTGTGCGGCTCCAGCCTCGCCCAACTTTTCATCGGGACTTCATCATCTCCTCATGGCGGCTTTTGCACTCAATGCAAAAAATCGCATAGGGGCGTGCCATCAATCTGGCTTCTGAAATCGGTTTCCCGCAATCCATGCAGATACCGTACTCGCCATTGGCAAGTCTTTCAATGGCGTCGTCGATCAATTTGACCGTGTTGCCGTTTTCAGTCAGCATCTGCAATTCCATCTCGTGACGGAAATTATCGCTGGACACATCTGCCATGTGTGTAGTCACACCCCGTTTCTCGGTATTAGTGCAATCCAGAGCATCATCAATACAGCCCTGGATCTGCCCGGACAACTGGTTGCGGACTTTCATCAGCGCATTGTAATACTCCAAATCTTTGCCTTTGAAAACCGGCATTTTTTTGCCTGACATAATGATATATCTCCTGCTTATTTAATTAAACATCATCTTTACAATATAGCACACTTACATATCTTTGTCAAGCATTGTCAATGATTTACACTGAAAAACGCACATGGATCACATCGCCGTCA
Source organism: Lentisphaerota bacterium (assembly GCA_015061865.1). Taxonomy (GTDB): domain Bacteria; phylum Verrucomicrobiota; class Lentisphaeria; order Victivallales; family Victivallaceae; genus UBA1784. The sequence continues at coordinate 27,535 of SUVU01000004.1, read as the reverse complement.
GCGACCACATAATCTTTGCCCTCGATCCGGAGTTTGCCGGCGGCCTGCGCTTTTGCCCAGGAACCGCACTCCACCAGATCTTCGTAAGAAACCGTTTCCATCCGGATAAAACCACGCTGCAAATCAGTATGGATTTTACCGGCGGCTTCCGGAGCCAGTGCGCCGCGGGTCACCGTCCACGCCCGGGACTCCATGGGACCTGCGGTGAAGAACGTAATGTAATCCAACAGCCGGTAACCGGTTTCCACCACTCGATCCAAACCGGAACCGGAAATTCCGATATCCGCCATGAATACCTCTGCCTCTTCCGGCGGCAGAGCGCCAAGCTCATCCTCAAACTTTGCACACACCGGCACGACTTCCAGATTATTATTGGCGGCGTACTCTGCCAAGCGTTTACCCGCATCGCAGTTGGTGAAATCCGCCGCCTGCTCCTCGCCGACGTTGGCACAGACAAATGCCGGTTTGACCGTCAGCAGACCGAAACTCTCCACCAGAGCTTTGATCCGGGGATCATTGCGGTCGTACTGCGGCATTCTGCCGGCTTCCAGATCGGCGATCATGGAAACGATAATGGCGTATTCAGCTTTGGCATCCGGGTCATTGGAACGGGCGATTTTATGCGCTTTATCACGGCGTTTTTCCAACATTTCCAAATCTGCGAGCATCAATTCGGTGGTGATCGTTTCCAAATCGTTCACCGGATCGACTTTACCGGCAACATGCACCACATCACCGTCTTCAAAAAGCCGCACGACGTGGGCGATCGCATCCACATTGCGGACGTGACCGAGGAACTGGTTGCCCAGCCCCTGCCCCTGACTGGCGCCGCGCACCAGACCGGCGATGTCGATGAATTTCAATGTTGACGGCACGATCCTGCCGGATTTTTCCAAATCCGCCAACACCGCCAGACGTTTATCCGGCACCTGCACGATACCGGTATTCGGCTCGATCGTGCAGAACGGGAAATTGGCTGCTTCGGCGCCGCCATGACTGAGCGCATTGAACAAAGTTGATTTACCCACATTGGGCAAGCCGACAAAACCGCAGGAAAAACTCATTTGCTGTACCTGAAAATTAACTGTTTATTTCAAACAAAAGCCGGAACGTCACCAAACGCTCCGGCTCTGATCAGAATTATCCGCTGCAAATTACATCGCAGGATTCACGATCGCTTCATTGCTGTAAATGAAGTTGTTCCAATCTTTGGACACCGGCACGACCCATGCCGGTTTCATGATCGGACCATAACCCCATCCGGCATCATCAGGATAATTCGGGCATCCCGGCAGCGGCATAAAGAACGTGACCACGTCCACCGCACCGACCACGATACGGGCGACGGTGTAACAAACGCCTTTGAGCGTACCGTAGGTGATACCGGCCAGACCGCCCATGTCATTGTTGACTTCAGACCATTTCATCGGCACTTCAAACACGCTGAATGCGATGTTGGCAACACCGCGGCTGAGTTTGATCACCGGGAGCATCGCCGCCGGTTCATTCGCACGAACCGTGGAAACGCCGCCAAAAACAGCCAACGCGACGAAGGCAACCACCAAAAAAGATTTTCCGAATTTCATTCTTTCATTCTCCATAAATGACTATTTGTGAAAATATTTTCCGTATTCAAATACTGAATATAGTTTTACTTTATGCAAAATTCAAGCCGATTGCACACAATATCAGCATTTTTTTCAAAAATAATCCGTTTCTGCGCTTACTTTTTGCCAAAACGGTTCTCCGTACCATTCATCAGACGGGTGATATTTTCCCGGTGGCGGAAAATCGCCAATGCTGCGACCACGGTCATCAGCGCCGCTTTTGGCCAGGACAACTGCCCGGTCAGCACCGTCACCCACGACACCGATGCCAGCACTGCCGCCGCAGTGATACTTGCCAGAGAGACATAGCGGGAAACCAGAAACACCACCACCCAGACCGTCAAAGCCGCCGCCAATGCTATCGGTGCCAGCGCTGCGATCGCACCGGCAGCCGTACTGACGCCTTTGCCGCCTTTAAAGTTGAGGAACACCGGAAACATGTGACCGATGACCGTAGCGATCACCACGATCAGCAGCACTTTTTCATCCAAGCCGGCGCGCTGGGCGATCAGCACCGGCACCAGACCTTTGAGAAAATCCAGTGCGAAACACAACTGACCGGCTCTTTTGCCGACACAGCGGGTGACATTGGTGGCGCCGATATTTTTTGACCCGACGGTACGGACGTCCACACCGCAAACTTTACCGATGATAAATCCCCACGGCACACTGCCGCAGAGATATGCGAACACCACAAAAACGATTGATTTGATGATAGCTTCTGTCATAATTGAACTTCCCGCTTGACAACTGTTGCGAATGATACTATATTCTCACACAATCATAATATGACCCGTTTTTTTAAAAAGTCAATAGCCAAAATGAAAAATTTTATCCGTTTACTGATCGGAGCCGGTGAAAATTGCTCCGACATCCGCTACGCCACCGGAATATCCACTCCGGATGACTTCCTGTTTTTCTCTTTCGGTGAAAAAAAATGCGCCATCATGTCGGCGCTGGAAATCGACCGGGCGCGCCACGACGCCCGCCCCGGAGTGACAGTCTGCTCCGAAACTGACTACCACGGCCCCAAACGGCTGGACATCATCTCTGCCATTGCCGATGAGTGCCGGTGCCGCAATTTCGCTGTCCCGGATGATTTTCCTTTCGGAGTGGCGGAAAAAATGCAGCAATCCGGCTTTACCGTGATCCCGCATGCCGCCAGCTTTTTTCCGCAGCGGGAGTTCAAATCTGCCGCAGAAGCAGAGCTGATCACCCATTCCCAGCGGGCGGCGGAAGCAGGCTTGCTCCGGGCGGTGGATATTCTCAAATCCTCATCCATTGACGGCAAATACCTCTCCTGGCAGGGCAAAACGCTGACCAGCGAGATCCTGCGTGCCGAAATCGATTGCGAGATCCTGCGCAACGGAGCTTTGCCGACCGGCACGATCTGCGCCGGCGGCACTCAAGGCGCCCAGCCGCACCACTTTGGCAGTGGCCCTTTAATGGCAAATATGCCGATCGTCATGGATATTTTTCCACGCTCACCGCAAAGCGGCTACTGGGGCGATCTGACCCGTACCGTGGTGCGGGGCAAAGCCGCACCGATCGTCCGCAAAGCCTACGAAGCGGTACTTGAAGCCAGAGAACACTGCAAAAAACTCATCCGCATCGGCGCTTACGGCGCAGAGATCCACTGCGCCGCCGAAGCGATTCTGGAGGGGCACGGTTTTATGACCGGTGCCGGTGATCAGGGGCAATTCGGATTTTTCCACGGACTCGGCCACGGTGTGGGCTTGGACATCCACGAAAATCCCCGCCTTTCCCCGCGAGCCCGCACCGCATTGCAGGGCGGCGAGGTCGTCACCGTCGAACCCGGACTGTATTACCCGGAATGGGGCGGCATCCGGCTGGAAGATCTCGTCTATCTCCCGCCGTCAGGCGCAGCGGCGATATGCCTTACTGAAGCTCCCGATTTTCTGGAGATTTGAGCGCCAGGAGCCACTGGATGAAAAACAGTATCCCGGTGATCAGCATGATGCTCCACCACAACAGCGTGGCAATGGAGTTGCCGGCAGTCAGATAAACTTTCAGCCACATCACCACTGAAAGCGCATTGACCAGCGTCCACAACAGCCATTGTTCGATACAGCGTTTCAAAGTCAATATGATCGCACTGACCGATAAAACCGTCGTCGCCGCATCGACCAGAGGCTGTTTATCGCCCATATTCTGCAATATTCTGCCCAATACCACTGTCCCGCCGATGATCGCGATGCCCCAGATCAACCGTGACCGGACAGACAACCGGGTTTTGATCACACAGCCGGAACTGTCCCGGTGCCGGTTCCACATCCCGATGCCGGCGAACATCATCGGCAGATAGATGAACCAATTCAGGATCATGTCGCCGTAAAGCGTTTGCGAACGGGCGATATAACCATAGACGATCGTATTGAATATGCCGAAAACATAACAGCTGATTTTGCCTTTACCGGCAAACATGGTGTAAAGCGTCCCGGTCACGGCACTGGCGATCCCCAGAAAATTATCGCCCAGATAAGCGGCGATCACCGCAATACTGATGGTGCAAACCGCCACATAAACCGCTTCCCACATCTGCCATCCGGCATAAAATTCATGCCGCAGCCAAGTTATCGCTCTATCCATAAAACATCTCCGGCTTAAATATGTATTATTGTCCCATTTGTTGTGATAAAATCTGACCGTCCGTCTTCGTTGCACTACGCCGTGACAAGTCGGTGGGTGCAGCGGGTGCAATCAAATCGTTTTATGTTTTTGACAAATCATAATGTAAGTGATATATTCTATGTGTCGCCATAAAATGTGTTCATTCGCTCTTGTATGTATGTTTCACAAAATTTGGAACATTACCTTTTACTTACCTATCCTCAATGGGGACAGAACATTCCTTAAATATACCACAAACTGCCCGGCATGTCAATTTTCGTGCTTGATTTTCAGCTGAAAACAGGTTATATTTACCAAAAAACGAAGGAGACGACATGACCGCAGATTCGATTATTGCCATTGCCGGAATTTTATTGCTGATCGGAGCATTTTCCAACAAACTTTCATACCGCTTCAACCTGCCGACTTTGCTGCTGTTTTTAGCCGCCGGGGTGGCGGCGGAAACATTTCTGCCGGTCAACGGTGCTGAATTGGCAGGCAACATCAATTTTCTCGGTATCGTCGCCATGGCATTCATCCTATATTCCGGCGGCGGCGAAACGCCGTTATCCTCCGTGCGCAAAGTCGCACTACGCGGCATCATTCTGGCGATCCCCGGCGTTATACTGACTGCAATTTTTCTCGGTGGCGGAGCATATTTCATCCTCGGCGGACAATATCCGTTTTCCTGGTGCTTACTGCTGGCGGCGCTGATCTCGTCAACTGATGCGGCGGCGGTTTTTGCCATTTTGCGCGGCAAAGGTGTCGGCTTAAAAGGCAAACTCAAACCCCTGCTGGAACTGGAAAGCGGCAGCAACGACCCGACCGCCGCATTTCTGACCATGTTTATGATCGGCGTGGCACTTCAGCCTGAGTCTGCCGCAGAGAAATTAAATATCGGTTCTTTGCTGATGATCATATTGCAGCTGGGCGGCGGTATCATTGCCGGGTGGCTGTTCGGCTGGCTGGGGCGGAAAATTTTCACCGTCAAACTTGAATATGAAGGCCTCTATTTCGTCGTCAGTGTGGCATGGGTGCTGATCAGTTACGGCGTTTCCCAACTTGTGGGCGCCAACGGTTTTATGGCATGTTACGTCTGCGGCATGATCCTCAATTCCGGACGGTACAATTACCAGAAAGCCCTCTCCAAATTCCACAACGGCGTGGCGTGGCTGATGCAGGTGGGCTTGTTTACCCTGCTGGGATTCCTTGCCAATCCGCAGGAATTGATAAAAGCTGCGGTCTGGGTCCCCGGAGTGACATTGGGGTTGTTTCTCATCCTCGTTGCCCGGCCGCTGGCGGTATTCATCTGTTTATTGTGGAGCGAATACTCACTCAAGGAAAGAGTTCTGATCTCCTGGGTCGGCATCCGGGGTGCGGCACCGATCGTACTGGCGACATTTCCGCTGGCGGCAGGGGTGGCGGATGCCGAATATATGTTCCGGCTGATATTCTTTATGGTGCTGATCTCCATTACCATCCAGGGGTGGCTGATGATGCCCTTTGCCCGGTGGCTGAAACTGGATAAACCGGTCACTCAGCATGAGCCGGCGCCGCTGGAATTGGAAGTCACCCACAGTTCTGCGAATCAGGAAATGCGGGAGTATAAAATCCTGCCGCACTCGCCGCTGGCAGGGGCAAAAATTTCTGATATGGAACTCCCCGAAGGCGTATTGGTAACCATGCTGCGCCGCAATGGAGCGATCATTCCGCCGCGCGGCAATACCACGCTCTGTTCCGGTGACCACATACTGATCATGGCAGAAACAAAACTGCTCCGGGAAGTCGAACAGGTCTACTTCCCGGAGCAGAGTTGAACCGGAGAAAAAGTTACCAAACCGGCGGCACAAAAACCGGATGCGGTGACGGGGCGGTGCTGATTTTCACTTCCGGATTGCGGCAGTCAAAGTCGATGATTTTCAACGCCTCCACCATCTCTTTGATGGTCGGCTGGGTGATATCCTTGTTTTTTTCGTAATGATGGACTGCAAATACGATCGAACCGCCGAGCGTGGGCGCCGCCATCCGGTGCGGGCGGGCAAATGCGCCGCTGACCAGATGGATATACGGCACTTTGAGAGTGCGATACAATTCTGCAGAGGTTTTGAATGCTTCGGCAAGCTCTTCCATCGTATTGACTTTAGTCACGATTTTCACCAGTCCGGCCCCGCGGGCTTCCATCGTGGTCATCATTTCCAGTGTCTGTTCACAACTGCACGCACATCCGGTATGACAGGATAATTCCGGCACGGCACCGCGTTCCCGGATGCGGTCAAAGAGCCGTTTCTGTTTATCGACCGCCACCGGATCACAGCTCAACTGCAGGGGCTGGGGATCATACAAATCCGCCATCACGTCGATCACTGCAGCCCCGGCTTCAGCAGCGGCAAGCAGAACTTCCTGCCGGGCATCATCGGACTGAACTTTGGCAAATTTGTCATCACGGTAGGCAAAAAACATAAACGGCAGATCAAAAACCTCCATGATCCGGCGGAAATCCGCCACCGTCCGGAATTCCGGGCGGTAACGTTCCAGATCCACGGCGATCGCATGAGCGCCGTCGGCTTCGGATGCCGCCGCCCATTTGACGATCTCCTCCGGAGTCTGCCCCCGGATGATCGAAGTTATCACCGGACGTTTACGGTCAAAAAAAGATGCTCTCATCTCACTACTCCTCTCGGTGGCTCATTGGGCAGGCTTGTATAACGCCGCACAGCACGCTCTGCCGGAATCGACCAGATGGCTGCTGCCGGTAATGCTCCGGGCTTTGTCAGAACACATATACATAACGAAATCGGTCAATTCATTCGGCTCAGCGGCATGACCGAGCAGCGTCGGCATGGATGCCATATTTGCCCGGGTCAGCACCGGCCCGGGGATCACGCATACCGCCCGGATATTGTACGGGGCACCGACGACCGCCAGAGATTTTATCAAGCCTTTGATACCGGTTTTGGAACAGCCGTATTCGACATTGTTCGTGCCGGTTTCGCTGTCAATGGAACCGATGCCGACGATCACGCCGCCGCCGGGATTTTTCATCATTTCGGGGAAAACCGCCCGGGCGAAGTAAAGTGCGCCGCGCAAATTCACATTAACGCCCCACTCCAGCAAGCGCGGTTTGCGTTCCCAGAACGGAGCAAAATCCTGAAACGTTCTCGTAGCGGCACCGCCGGCAAAATTGACCAGAATATCCACGCCGCCAAACTCTCTGACTGCGGTATCGACTGCGTTCTGAATGGAATCGTAACTCTCCACATCAGCACTGACTCCGAGCGCCGTACCTCCGGCGGCACGGATTTCAGCGGCGAGAGTTTCCACAGCTTCCAAATTAACATCACACGCCAGAACTTTCGCTCCGGCAGCGGCAAATTGACGGCTGATGAGGTTGCCCATACCCAAAGCGGCACCGGAAATAATAACCCGCTTATCTTTGAATTCCATCGTCGGACTCCTTACTTTTTAATTGCAGTTTTATTCTGTAATATATCCTCTCTGAATAAAAAATCAATGTTCCGGAAACCAAACTGTCAGGTTTTGCAAAATTGATTTGAATTGATATATACTTGGCAGTCCGGGCGGGGATTGACGGAGCGCAGTTATGCGCGAGTGCCGGAGCAAAGCGACGGCAACAATATACATCTGTAAAAAACACTCATTCCGGCAAACGATATGGGCATTCATGTTTGGTTTTTATGTCATGTTGGCGCTATCCTGGATCAATATTTATTCGGTATTTACCATCAACAACTCCAATTGGCTGACCAGAAATCTGACTCCAGCAGGCAAAACATAACCGGTCATTGCGGCGCTCCCGCCACCGGCTTGTCAAGGCTTGACGGCGGTGTTTCCGGCGGGCAGTCTGCTGACGGTTTGAATAAGGCAAGCGGGGTAAAGTGAGCAGTCTGCAAGCGGTTTTAATGGATGCGGATGTGGTGAGGTGTGCAGTCTGCAAGCGGTCACTGCCGTTTATCCAACCATACTTTCTGAACGATATACTTGCAGAATTCACTTGAGTTATAAGAAGATTTTGCAATAATATCGCAAAAACAATTAAACCACAAATAAAATCTTGCCTCAGGAGAATCAACAAAATTATCCGGAGGATTGAGACACTCTTTTACATCTTCAAAAGAACTATTTAAAATTGCTGCTCTAAAAGAACAAATATGTTTTAATAAACAATTAATTATTTGAGGACAAGATATTTTTTGCCCTCCTATATCAAGTTTAATCCTACCACCAGCGGAAAAATCATCTCTCATACAAGCAGAAACAATAGAATGGTTTTTCACCAGCCAGATTATCGGTCGTTTATACTTGGTAGTACATCTTTCACTAAAAACTTCCGGAAAAAGGAATAATAAATACCCCATCAAATTACATTTTTCTTCTGAAGGCAAATCTGACCAAAATGAAATTTGCAGGGGAACAGCTTTTTCTGTTCCATCATTATTGATCCACCACACAGATGTATCTTTTCCCAAAACACGTTTGTAATAATCTATAAATAACGAAATCGGTCGCTCTTTCACTCTGAGAATATCATAATCAATTCCAATTTTATCGAAAATAGATTGCCGGGGCGGCAATTCCATATCAATCATATAGCGTGGCGAATGTGTGATTTGAACTTCCGACAAACAGTCTTGATATTTGCGAAATTTAAGGCGGGGATTTTCCAAAAGTTGAGCAAAAAATATGTATATTGTCTCAATTTCTTTAATTCGAGTGCTTTCAAGCACACTGTTTCCTAAAGTCTTCCAGTGATTACTTTTGGTGCTTTTCACTTCCACACCATAGTAATCCATAACGGAAATATCTGGAAATCTATGCCCCGTAACCAATTTTATAGTATTTTCAAAATCAGTTCCCTGAGCAGCTTCTTCTAATGCATCTGCAACCTGTTTTTCAAACTCATCAGGCGAGATTGTGGAAACATCTCTTTTACTATCCCATTTCACTTCTAAAATTTTTTGAGCTTTTGTCAACAGATTTGTAAATTCAATTTCTGAAGGAGTAATATTTCGCTTCGCCATTAGTCTTCTCCAAAAAGTTTGTGCCAAATAGCATCAAGTCTTGTTGCCAAGTGATAACCTAGAAGAGGTGGAACTGCATTACCAATAATTCTGTAACCACTCGTTGAATTTATAAAATAACCTTTTTCTGCAGGTTTCAATCCCAAATCGAGTGCATCGGGATTTGCATTTTTCACAACGAACTCATAGTCATCAGGAAAAGTTTGAATTCTAGCACATTCTCTGACTGACAATCTTCGTTCCTGTAATCCAGCATTTAATTCTTGCAACAAAACACCACCATGCTCTTGTGACAAACGTCGAAATTCAATATTTCCGTGATGCTCAGCTCTTATGGTAGGACCGGGAGAATTCAAATCAACTTCTTTTTGTCCCTGACAATGTCTTCCCATATATTTTGCACAAGAATATTTTTTATGAGATAAATCGTCAGATTCAGCAGGCTCACAGAGCCCTTTCAATGCTTGCGCAACTGTCGTATATGGTAATAAATCAGTGGAATCACCATGAGTTTGCACTGGATATGGATCATATTCCAAAGGAACATTATTTCTTTGCAACGCCTCTAGGGCTTGAGGAAGCAAAGCAGATTTTTTAAACCCTATGAAAATTACTCGTTCACGAGTTTGAGGAATTCCAAAACTGGGAGCATACAAAACCCTGGCGGGGACCACTACATATCCCCCCGAGATTTCTCTAAAGTCATTTTCAATGATTTGCTTCACATCAGCAAGAGACACCAAGCCTTTTACATTTTCCGCATAAAATACTTTAGGCTGGACAATTTCAACGACCTGTTTCATCCATATATAAAGTTTCCCGCGACTTTCTTCGGTTGCTTCTGTCGTTCTTAATGTTCCATCGTGCAAACGGTGACTTGCGAAACCATTGCGCTTACCTGCAACACTAAAGTCATTACACGGAAATCCACCGGTAACGACATCAACGTTTTGAGGTAAAATATTTTCCCCTTGCAACTCTCTTTTGACCAAATCGACAATGCTCATAGTACAGAACACACCATCAACATTGCGTTTTTTAGAAAAATAACGATGCCATGCCTTCGCTGTATTTTCATCAATGTCGTTTGCAAAAACGGTTTCAAAATTAGTTTCAGGTAAAGTCACCCAGCCATTATTCTTTTTTTCAAACCATTCTGGATGTATTTTCCCATTGACGGCTTCTTCTATTACATCGAAGCCCCCCTCAAAACCCAAATCCAACCCCCCCCCTCCGGAAAACAGCGATAAAACTTTTCTTTTTTTACAGTTTGATTCATTATTTCTCATTTTTCGCTGCTCCAATCTGCGGCTTTGCCGGACTTTATTCTTTTAAATTAACGAAAACATCCGACACAACTGGTGGAAAAAATTGCATTTTAGCACAAGATATATAAGTCATCTAATAACGATGAATTACAACAAAAATGGTAGTCCGGGCGGGGATCGAACCCACGACCCACTGCTTAGAAGGCAGTTGCTCTATCCACTGAGCTACCGGACCATATTGTGACTGTTTTATAATATGATGCCTGAAAGGAGTTTTTTCAAGCGGATTTTAAAAAATTTCAGTGTTTGGCGCTTCAGATCACTTGCCGGGGATCGTCAACACCGGTTTTTCCTGCAATTCCAACAGCGTGGTATTGTCAAATTTCGGTGTCGGAGTAGTGCCTCCCCGGAAGAAAGAAACCGCCAGGATCACCAGAAATGCCACGATCCCGATCACCACGATCGCTCCACCGGCAAGCAGACCGAACTCCAACCGGCGCAGGATTTTACTGTTTTCGCTGTCTTCGTCGGGAATCACCGAAGCCGGCAGATTGTCCGGCACTTCTTTGACGATCTGCCGCCACGGAGCGACCAGAATTTCCTCATCTTTGGCAGAGATCCCGTACAACCGGCATAATTTGCGCAAATACGCCAGCACATAAACCTGCTGGGGCAAATGGCCGAAATCTCCCGCTTCCAGAGCTTCCAGATACTTGCCCCGGATCTGCGTTACCGACTCGACCTGTTCCAAACTCAAACCGCTTTCCAGACGGGCGCTTTTCAAAATTTTGCAGGTGTCAAGTTTTTCAAATTCGTCGTCATGATTTTTGGACTTGCGGAGAAACGAAAAACGCACCGGAGCTTTAGGCTCTGCTTCGATTTCCGGCGGTTCAATGGATTTTTCCTCAACCACGGCGGCGGGTTCTGAAAAAATATCGTCAACAGCCCCATTTGACGGTAAAGTTTCCACTTCAATTGGTTCCGGCGGTTCATTCTGAACTGTTTCATCGGACACCGTCGAAAAAAGATCATCGTCCATGCGCTCGTCTTTCTGCGACATTCTGCTCCCGAAATCAAGCATAATCATATTCTCCTGTTATTTCATCATCCAATATCAATTCCGTCAAAGACCAGAATATCACGCTTGTTGCCACTGCCGGACGGCGGGCCGACAATACCGCGTTCCTCCATCTGATCGATCAATTCGGCGGCACGGTTGTAACCGATTTTCAGCCGCCGCTGAATATAACTGGTACTGGCTTTACGGTCAAGTATCACCACTTCCAATGCCCGGCGCATGGTATCATCATCCCCCGGACGCATGTATTTATTGACCAGCGGCGCAATGTCAGCACGGTCTTCAGCGTCGATCGGCAGATCTTCATCGACATCAGCATCGACATCGTCGGCTTCAGCAAGCACCTGATCGTTGAAACGCTGCGGCGCCTGTTCAGAGATGAATTGGACGATTTTTTTGATGTCATCATCTTTGACCCATGCGCCCTGCACACGTTCGATATTCATGCTGGCACTGGACATAAACAGCATGTCTCCGGTGCCAAGCAGTTTTTCCGCGCCGGGAGTATCCAGCACGACCCGGCTGTCCACCAGCGCCCGCACCTGGAAGCAGAGGCGGGTGGGCAAATTGGCTTTGATAACACCGGTAATGATATTGGTTGACGGCCGCTGAGTGGCGACGATGATGTGAATACCGGCGGCACGGCCTTTCTGGGCGATGCGGGTGATATTGGTTTCCACATCTTTTTTCGCTTCAGTCATCATCAGGTCAGCCAGCTCATCGACGATAATTACCAGCAGCGGCATTTTCGCCGGCAGAGTTTTGCCGTCTTTATCGGTCATAGTCACGTTGACATCCGCCTGAGCGTTGTATTCAGAAAGTTTTTTCACGCCGGCCTGTGCCAGAATCCGGTAACGGTTATCCATTTCATTTGCCGCCCAGCGCAATGCGATCGGCACTTTTGCCGAATCATTGATGATCGGCGTCAACAAATGCGGCAGAGTTTTATAAGCGTCAAATTCCACGATTTTCGGGTCAACCATGATCAACCGCAGCTCATCCGGGCCGAATTTCAACAACAAACTGATTATCAGCGAGTTGGAGCAAACACTTTTACCGGTACCGGTAGCACCTGCAACCAGCATGTGCGGAGCTTTGGCAAGGTCAAGGATCACCGGTTTGCCGGAAACATCTTTACCCAGCGCCAGCGGGATCTCCGCTTTGCTGGTTTTCCACGCTTCGCTCTGCATCACCGAACGCATGAATACCGCTTCCGGTTTGCTGTTGGCGACCTCAATGCCGACCACCGGGCGGCCGGGGATCGGGGCAAGCACCCGCAAAGTGGTGGCAGCCAGAGCCATTTTGATATTTTCCTGGATCTGCTCGACTTTTTTCACGCTGACGCCCGGAGCGAGAGTGATTTCGTAACGGGTGACCCGGGGACCGGAAACGTAACCGGAAACGTGTCCTTCGACGCCGAATTCCTCCAGTGTCCGCTGAATGATCGCCTGCGCCCGTTCGACCGCCTCGGTATTTTCTCCGATGACATTGGTTCCCTCGGCCAGCATCGTAATAGGCGGCACGACATATTCTCCGTATTCTCCATGCAGTTTTTCGCCCTCACGGACAACTTTTTGCCCGACGGCGGGAAGTTCTCTTGGAATTGACGGTGCTGCTGCCGGAACAGCCGCCGGAGCCGTCTGCGCAACCGCCGGCACGGAAGATTCCGGGGCAGCAGCCTCAGCGGATTCCGGCATTTCATCCTGCTCCTGCTGCAGCTGCAGTAATTGAGCCAAACGGGAAGTTTTGCCGGCGGCGGCGGCAACAGCGGGTTTCCGGATGGGAAGTTCGGGTTCTGCTTCCGGTTCCTCATCGTCCTCAACTTCCTCAACTTCCGGATATTCCTCCTCATCGTCGTCGGCATACTCTCTTTCGGAAGCCCTTTCTTCGGCATATTCCCGCAGTTTGCGGGTGGCATTGCGGGCGGCATTTTCGCCGGGGACGTAAATAAATTTGCAGAGCAATTCATGCCAGTCGGAAGCGTAGAGCATCGCTCCGCCGCCGCAAACCATGATCCAGCCGACGACCAATGTCCCGATTTGCCCGATCAGATTGCGCATAAATCCCGCCTGCAACTCCAGACTTTTTACTTCCGGAGCGGCAAGCACCTGCCCGATCAAACCGCCGGTGATGGATAATTCCGGAACTTTTTCGCTGCCCAAACCTAAATTTTCTGCAATTCCGGCAAAAACCTGCGGTGAGAGCGCAAACAAAAGCATTGATCCCAGGATCACCAGAGTCGAACCGCAGAAAAATACTTTGCTTTCTCCTGCTCCGGGCAGCATCAAACGCAACGAACGCAACAGATATATCAGCACCCCGACATAACCGGCAAAACCGAAACCCAACAACACAAAAACAGAAAAATATGCGCCGGATTTACCGATCCAGTTATCCACCGAGGCATCCACCCCGCCGCGCAAAATACTCAAATCGCGGGGCGAAAAAGAGATCACCGCCAGCAATGCGAGCAGAGCGCCGATAAAAAACAGCACATGATACGCCCGCACCGAGTGGTGTCCAGACTCTTTTTCAACAACTTTGCGATCGGTTTTACGAATCAAAATCATATCCTCCGAAGTAACATTGATATTTTCCGGTAATATACCACTGTCAACAGTAAAATTCAAGAACAAAAACGGCGCTGAAACCGTTTTTTGCCGTTCACAACCGGCGGATTTTTTCACATGCGGGCAAAAGCATTCCGCCAAGCGAATTCCCCAGAGTCATAAGCAGTACCGTCAGCAGCGTATCCACACTCCAGACTGCAGCTGCCGAGAAGTAATACATATTGGCGATGCAGTGTTCAAAACCGCACAGAATAAAGACGGTAACACAGAGAAAAACCATCACCGTCCGCACCACCGGCGGCAGATTTTCCCGGCGGAAAAGATCCACCCCGGTAAACATCAGCACTCCGCAGAAAAACGCCAGCACCAGAATACTTTGCGGAGAATCAGCCAATTTGGCGGCACTTACAGCTGAAACTTTTTCGGCGATCCCGGCGAAACAGCGGGTGTGGCGCATTGCCGTACCGACCAGAAAACATCCCGCCAGATTGCCAAGCCAGATCAACAGCAGTTCCAGCAAATAATGCGGCACATTGCGCCCCTGCACCGCCAGATACCCGACGGCACCGGTGTAAAGTTTGAAATTGAACGCCAGTATCCCCAACAGACCGAAACTGAAAAGCACGGCTCCGGCGACCGGATTTTTGACTGACAGGTAAACCGTCCCTGCCACGCCGATAAACAATCCGGCAAAAAATGCGTTCAAAAAGAATTTTCCTGCTTTGCTCCAACTCATTTCCACACCCTCCAAATTTTTATCTTAATTTCAATCAAAATCCAGCATTTCCGACGGGTCGATCTCCCCGGACTGTATTTTTCTCCGGCAGGTCAGCGGGGTCATATCAAAACGGCTGCGGAACTGCCGGCAAAAGTAGTTCACATCTTTGAAGCCGCTGTGTTCCGCAGTTTCGCTGATCGACATATTTGCCGCCAGCGCCATCACCGCATGGTGCAGCCGCTGCCGGATCAGAAATTCCATCGGCGAAATCCCCACCATCGCCAGAAAACGGTGACGGAAACTGCTCTCGGACATTTTGACCGCCGCCGCAACCTGCCGCACCGTCATCCCGCACCCGGCAGAATTTTCCATCAACCGCACCGCTTTGCCGATTTGAAATGCTCCGGTGGCACTGCGCCCCTCGTCCAGACAGTGCCGCATCAGAAATATCAGCGCCCGGCTGCACTCGGCAAACATGGCATCCTCCCAGCCGTCCCGCCGGGACAACTGCTCTGAACGCATGGTTTCCAGTATCGCAACCAGCGCCGACAAGTCGTTTTCTTCCAGAAGTTTCCGCACCACACAGCTGTCTTTGCCGCTTAAAAACATCTCTTTTAAATGCGGCAGAAATGAAAACACTCCGGAAACACTGCCGAATAATTCCGGCCCGAAAAGTAAATTATAGTACCGGAAAGATCTGATCCCGGTATAGCGGTGAACCGCCCCCTCGTTGAAAAACAGGACATTGCCCGGACGGAGCATAAAACTGCCGGAAACATCTTCACAATACGCACTGCCGCCGCAACAGATCACGATTTCGTAAAATCCGTTGTGCCGGTGCCACTTTTCCCTGGTGACCGAATAAGTTTTCCGGGAAACTCCGATCTGCGCTCTGCCGACTGCACGGATATTATGCGGATAAAGATCGACGATCCCGGATTCTGTAATATTTTTTTTCAACATTTTTACACGATTGCCGCTGATGTTTCTGACACCTGCGTAAATTAACCCGGTTATGCCGTTAATGCAAGAGCAAATCCGAAAAAATCACCGCTTTTTTACCGTTTTGTGCTATTTTTTTTGCTTTTCGTACAAGAAAAAAACGGCATGGGTGATTATAGTAATAATATGACACAAATTCAGCAGTTTCAACCCAGGAGAAAAAAATGAAATTTTTGGTTCCGCTTCTCTTTGCCGCAATGACGCTTTTCACGGTTTCCGGTGCCGAATTGCTCCGGCAGCCGATCTGGCGGACACTGAATGGTTCGACCCGGAAAACGTCCGGAGGAGTTGAATTTGTCCATCCCGGCGGCACCAAAGCGTGTTTTTTCTACAACCCCGGCAGAGAACTGCCCGTAACTCCGGGCAAAACTTACCGGATCGCAGTCAGATTTGCCGGTGAATGTCCCCTGAAACTGATGCTCTCCATGCCCGGCAGCAAACGCACGCCGTATCCGATGGTGGAAAAATCCGGAAACTTGCTGGAACTCGATTTCACCGCCCGCCCGGATGAGCGCAAAGTCCGCATCCATTTGCAGTTGACCACCCGGCATGCAAGTACGGTCATCAAAAGCATCACGTTCCGTGAGATCACCCCCTCCGACAATTTGCTGGCAAGCCGTCAATATCTCTGGCGCCTCGCCAAAGCCCACGGTGCCGGAGGTTCACTGCAGCAGGACGGCGATACCGTCACGGTAACTAAAACCAATCATGACGGCTATATCGCATTCCTTGCCAATCCCTCCGATTTCCCGACGGTTCCGGGCAGACATTACCTGATTTCAGCGACCTTCACCCCGCTTTCCGGTAAAGTACAGGGCAGTATCATGGTGCAAATGCCCGGTGCCGCCCGCCGTCCGTTCCCGACAGTCCATGCCAAACGCAACGAACTCAATGCCCCGGAAACATTGCAATTCACCTACACTGCCAAAGGTGATGAAAAACTCGTGCGTCCCCACTTCATCCTCAAAGGCAAAGGGGCGGTCAAACTGACCTCATTCACCGTCAAAGAGATCACCGCTGACGAAATGCGTCAGCTGGAAGCGGCGTCACAGGTTTCCGCCCGCCATTTTGACGGCAGGCAGCTGCGGTCAAACTGGGAACTGCACGGCGTTGCCGGCAATCAGAGTGACACCGTGCCGCATATCGAATTCACCACCGCCCCCACCGGCGGGATAGTCTGCCGTAATCTCAACTGGCAGGCGCAGGAGATCAAAGCTCTGGAACTCAAATGCCGCTTCACGGAAGGCGGTTATTTGCGGTGCGATTTCAGTTCCACCGACGGCAAACGCACATTTTCCGGCTATCTCGGTCACTCGGTCATTCCGGACGGCAAATGGCACACCATCATGTTTCCCGTTGCGGAAGCCCCGGCATGGCGGCACCGGATCACTCAAGTCAAATTCTCTTTTTTCGGCAAAAATTCCACTGTCGGTTTTGCCGGACTGGATGCGACAAGTTACTGCAACCGCATCAACAATGTCGTCCCCCGCGGTGAATACACCCTCTCCCGGCTCTCCGGCAGAGCCGCCGCCAAATTGCAGCTGCTGGACAGCGATTACCGGATCATTCAGACGATCGAGCTGCCGGCAGATAAAAACAGCGTGGATTTCACTGCTCCGGAAATGACGATGGCAGTCCGCCCCGTCCCTGCCGCAGCGCCGCTGCTGGTCACGCTGAACAAACTGCCGAAACTTGACCTGCCCGCCGCTTTCTGGCGCGGCAAGTGGATCTGGTGTCAGAATGGTTTCGGCCCGGATGCGGCCAATGTCTGGTTTGAAAAAAAATTCACGCTCAATTCCACTCCGCAGGAAGCGGCGATCGTCCTGACCGGCGATGATGCGTTTGAACTTTTTGTCAACGGGAAATCCGCCGGTACCGGAAACAACTGGCAGCAGCCGGGAAAATTTGACCTCACCGGCTTGCTCCATGCCGGAGAAAACCGGATCACCGTCAAAGTCTACAATGCCCAGGCATGGGGCGCCCTTATCGGTGAATTGTACTGCAAAATCGACGGCAAATCTCATTATATTTTCACCGACGGCAGCTGGAAGTACCACATTGGCGGCGACACCATGCCGCCGCAATTCCCATCCCCCGCATTCGTCCTCGGCGCTCCGCCGCTGGCGCCGTGGGGCACCAGAGCTTACTACCGTTATGTCGGGCCGGTGAGCAAGATCACCATCCAATCCCATTCAACACCGGGAGAATTTGATCTGACCACCGACTCTGTTCCGGAAATCGACACCGATAAACTTACTGTCACCCTGCAGACTCCCGACGGCAAAAGCAGAGATCTGACCGCATTGGTCACGCCGTCAACCGGGAAATGGCGCCCCGGAAAGATCATCAATGTCAAATACCGTCTTTCCAATGACCGTCATGCCGGGAAACTTTTTATCAAAGAGGAGTTCCTCCATGTCACCGGCAATGCCGCCATCAACTCGCTGTCAGAGAAATCTGTTGCTTCTCCGCCACTGGCGACGGTAAAAGTGATCGATTCCGGCACCCGGCCGCAAATTTCCATCAACGGCAAATCATACGCTCCGTTTATCCACTATCTTGCCGCCGGATACAGCGACTTCCCCGCCTCCCGCTGGTATCAGATCCGCAACGGCAAACTCGGCGGACATAAAATCATGCGGATATCCAGCTCATTTGAGCAGTTCTGGCTGGACAAAAATACATTTGACTTCACCAGAATCGATGCCCTTTTTGACGTTCTGCAAATGTATGCGCCTGATACCAAAGTCATTCTGCAGATCCGCTGTCACATGCCATTGTGGTGGCTGGCGGAAAATCCCGGCAATGAAGTCGTTTATTTCGGCAATGCCCCCCGCCACCGCCAGAAAGACCGCCAATCTCTCGCTTCGCAGAAATGGCTCACTGATGCTTCCGAAATCCTGCGCCAAATCCTGCGGCATCTGAAAAATTCCCCTTACGCCGACCGCATCATCGGCATCGCCATCAGTGAGGGTTGGAACTCCGAGTGGTTCCAGAGTTATCAGGATGACAACAACCGTGTCGCCATGTCCGGCTATGCTCCGGCAGATTACGAGCGTTTCCGGGCGTATTTGCGAAAAAAATATGTCACCGATGCCGCATTGCAGCAAGCGTGGCGGCAGCCGCAGGTCACCATCGACACCGCCCCGATGCCGACCTGGCAGCAAATCTACTCCTCTCAAGCTGGGTGCATGCTTGATCCCGCCGGGGAAATGCAGTTGATCGACTGGTACATCAACCGCAACGAAACGATCGGCAATGCGCTGGAAACATTTTGTCAGGTGGTCAAAGAAGAAAGCTCCGGCAAATGGCTCGCCGGCGCTTATTACGGTTATTTTCTGGCGTTCAGCAATATTTTCAACCGGCTGCAGACCGTGGGGCATCTGGCGATCGAAAAAATTGCCCGCACTCCTCATGTGGATTTTGTCACTGCGCCGAGTTTTTACACCTGGCGCTTTCCCGGTCAGGGCGATGCGATCATGCAGCTGGCAGAGAGTTTCACTGCCCACGGCAAACTGGTGATAATTGAGCAGGACTCCCGCTTTTTCTCTGAAACCAGCGCTTACGAGATCCGCAACGGCATGGCAAGCACCCCGGAAACTTCCGTCGGCGTCGTGGAACGCGCTTTTGCGCTGGCATTCACCCGGGGCGTCGGCACTCACTGGTACGACCTCTATGACAACAGTTTCCGGGAAAAAATCATTCTTGAGCATATCCGGCGCGGCATCACTGCTTACGAATCCCTGCCGCCGGTTGCCGGTACCACCCCGGTGGAAATCTGTATCGTTGCCGACACCCGCAGTGCGATGTACTGCAAACACAATGCCGGAGACGGTCTTGCCGCGGCATCGGTCGGCGAGATGCGCCGCCGTTTCAACGAAGTTGCCGCACCTTTCCGCACGGTATTATTGCAGGATCTGCTGGATAAAGATGTGATCCCGGCGCATAAATTCTATATCATCACCAACCTCATCATGCTGGACGATACCGCCCGTAAAGCATTGCTTGACCGGTTTGCGCAAGAAAAAGCCACCGTTTTATGGCTTTACGGTGCCGGATTATCCACGCCGACGGCGGGACCTGATGTCAAAAACATGGAAAATCTGCTCGGCATCACCTTTCAACGCTCCGACCGTCCGGATCAGCCGATCCTGAATTGGGAACTAAACGGCAAACATGGTACTGCCAAAAATTTCAACCGCACGTTTCCGTGGTTTTATCCGGCATCAGGTTTTGACCGGCTTCTCGGCAGCACGCCCGACGGCAAAGCGGCGCTGGTCACATTCAAGCGCAACGGTGTCACCCATATTTTCTCCACATTGATGAATCTGCCCCCCGATTTGATCCGGGAACTGGCACGCAATGCCGGAGTCCATCTCTACGGCGACGGCAGTGATCCGGTATTTATCGGCAATGACATTGTTGCCATTCACGGCAAAACCGGCGGCAGAAAAAATCTGCTTTTGCCGCCGGGACTGGAGCTGATTCCCCTGCTCGGCCCTGAAAAAAGCGTAAAAAAATCCGGAGAAGCATTTGAAGTCATCCCCGGACGCACTTATATTTTCCATGTGCGTAAAACTGTATCCTGGAGGTAAAAATGAATTGTAAAAAACTCACTGTTTCTGACTATTATCCGGCGCCATTCTGGTTTCTCAACCACAAACTGGAAAAACCTGAATTGCTCCGGCAGCTTAAATTGATGAAAGATCAGGGCATCAACGCCTTTTTCATGCACCCGCGTGCCGGACTGAAAACTCCGTATGCTTCGCAGGAGTGGTTTGATCTCATCCGCTACACCGCCATTGAAGCAGATAAACTCGGTATGAAAGCGTGGCTCTATGATGAAGACCCCTTCCCCTCCGGGCCTGCCGGCGGCAGAATTTTTCTGGAGCACCCGGAATTTGCCGCCCGGGAGCTGATCTGCCGGGAATTTTTCCCGGATGCCAACGGCAGAGTTTGCGCCGATCTGGGTACCGGCAAACTGATTGAAGCATGGGTGATGCGCTGTGACAGCGACGGCAATATTCTGGAGAAAAAAGATGTTTCCGCCGATGCCGGGATGATCCGCAGTGACTTTTTCCGGTCGGAGTGGTTCAACCCCTACTACCACCATCTTGCCGGCAAAACCACCTATTTCCACTACCGGGCAGAAACTTATTACCCGCATTTGCAACTGGATATTCCGGTGGCAAACGGGTATAAAGTCATGGTCATTACCGCTGAATTTACCGGCATTGAATCCAAATACGGCCACCGTCCGGACAATCTGAATCCGGAGTGTGTCAAAGAATTCATGCGCTGGACTCACGATCTCTATGAAAAATATATGGGCGATCTGTTCGGGACGGTCATTCCCGGCATTTTCACCGATGAAACTGCCACCGGCGGCGCTTATGCGTGGACACCGGCATTTTCCGCAGAATTCAAAAAACGCCGCCACATGGATATTGACGGCAGCTATCATCTGATTTTCACCGGCAATTCCCCGGAAGCGCAGAATTTGCGGGAAGCCTACTGGGAAACGGTGCATGAGTTGTTTATTGAAGCATTCTTTGAACCGATAAACGAATGGTGCAAATCACGCAATATGGCGCTCTGCGGACACGGCATCGGCGAAGAATTGCCGATCGCCACGACCAACGGCATGAATATTTTCAACATTCAGAAATACACCGGCATCCCCGGCATGGATCACATCACCCCCAACATCCCCAACTGGGATGATTTCACCAGCCTCAACCTCGGCGGCAAACTGGTATCCTCGGCGGCGGAACAGATGGGGGAACACCGGATCATGACCGAATGTTTCGCCTGCAACGCCTATAATTTCGGGCATGACGGGATGAAAAAGAATTTCTCCTGGCTCTGTTCGCTGGGTATCAATTGGGCAGTGCCGCACGGTTTTCACTACTCTTACGACGGTTTCCGCAAAGATGATGCGGGCAAATCATTCTTTTTCCAGTCGCCGGACTACCCGGAATTTCACAAATTCGGCGCCTTTGCAGCAGAACTTGGCTATCGGCTCGGTGAATCCCGCAGCACTGCCGATATTTGTGTGCTTTACCCTGAAAACGAATTCCGCCGCCTGATCCCCGCCTGCCGGGAACAGGCACTGCAAAAAATGGAAGCGCTCTACGCCTGCAACCAATTCCTGCTCCAAAATCAGGTGCAATTTGAATTGGCGGATGAAAAAACTTTGCGGCAGGCGGAAGTCACCGCCGACGGTTTTGTCTGCGGCCAAAAAACTTACCGCTATCTGATTTTGCCCTTTGAATTGGAACGTGACTACCTGAAAAAACTGGACAAATTCATTATCCCCCGGGAAAAAACCGTGGCAATGCGGCAATTTACCGTTCTGGATGCCGCCACCGGCAATGCGGCAAATACCGTACTCACTCAATTCCGGGAACTGCCGGACGGTCAGGGCAAACTGCTCTACTTTTTCCACAACAGCGATGCTCCGGCAAGTTTCAAAATCACGCTGAACGACTCCGGCTTGAAGCCGTATTTCGTCCGGCTCGGCGAAAACAAAGTGGAAAACTTCCCGCCGGACAGTGTGATCAATCTCCCGGCTTACGGCACAGCACTTCTGGAATTCCGCACCGCTGAAATTGCCGCTGACGGCACCTATGTTTCCGCCCCGGCACGCCAGCCGGATTTCAGTTACATGACGGTGCCGGAGTGGGATTATATCCCGCCGGTGAAAAATATTGCGGCGGTATTGAGCAAATGGGATTTCCAAAGCGGCAAAGAAATCGTCCCGGATGTCCGCTACGATGTGATGAAGTACCACTTCGGTACTGAAACGCCCCATCCCCGCCGGGTACTGCCGAATGTGGCGTTTGACCGTTCCCACCCGCGCCCGGCCTTTTATCCGGCACGGGTGACTGCGGAAACCAGATTTACCTTTAACGGTGTTGACGGAGCTGAACTGCTCTTTGAGAGCGAAACTTTTCTGGGCAGCTGCCAGTTGTTCCTCAACGGCGAACGGCTGGATGCCCCGGTCAGGTGTCTGGTCTACGATGCGTGGAATTACTCCATTGACATCTCGGCACTGGTCAAAACCGGTGAAAACGTCCTGCGGGTGGAGTGGGATGCCGCCACTGAGGACGAGGGTATAACGTCTCTGGTTTACGTTATTACGGAATAACAGTTGAAATTTCTCATTTTTGACTTATAATGTTTCTCTGAAAGGAGAAATTTTTATGCAGCGCAATATTGTCGAAATCGATCCCGGCAAATGCAACGGCTGCGGCGTGTGCCTGCTCAGCTGCGAAGAGGGCGCTTTGGCGATAACTGACGGCAAAGCGTTCCTTGCCCATGAATTCGCCTGTGACGGCGTGGGCAGCTGCGTTGCCGCATGTCCGCAAAATGCGATCCGGACGGTGGCAAAAGAGTGTGTCCCATGCGATACCGCAGCGATAATGAAAACCATTTCAGCCAAAGGTTCCGGCCACATTGCCGGTTATCTGCGTCATCTGGAAAATCACGCCCTGTTCCGCATGCGCGATGAAGCACTGGAATATCTGCGCGCCCATGATATTGTCATCCCGGATTACAAACTCAACAGGAGGTAAAATTATGAGTATTCCCAAAATCACTGCATCTGATCTGACAGGATTGTTGTCAACACCCGATTCCACGGTACTGGCCAAATTTTTTGCCACCTGGTGCGGTCCCTGCCGCCAATTCGCACCGGTTTTGGAAAAATTTGCCGCCGATCACCCGGAAATAACCTGCTGTGAACTGGATATCGACGATTCAGACAATACCAAACTTGTCACGGAATTGGAAATTTTGACCGTGCCAACAGTTATCATCTGGCGCAACGGCAAAATTTCTGCCCGCACCAGCGGTTTTCTCAATATGAATTCCCTGACTCAACTGCTGAATAAATAATATTTTACAGCTCTCCGGCTTTGTGTAACAACTTCCAGTTTTACCGGTATTTTTAAGACTGCACAAAAAACTGGACTGCCGCTTTTGCGACAGTCCCGTTTGGCTATTGCCGGATATTATGCTCCGAAATGAGCGAGCAGGATTTTTTCTGCTTCCGCATTCCACAGCATATTGTGTTTGGCAACACAGGCGGCAAGATCAGCGAAAAACGGATCCGTTTTGCCTTTTTCCGCAAAATCTGCGATCGCCGTCAACGGCATATTGATACCGGTGTAGATCAACTTTTTACCGCCTTTGATTTTGGGCAGATTCAAAGTCGTTTCGATCACCGCATCAATACCGCCGACGTGAGTGATCATACCGGCAGGATTGATTTTGCCCTGTTCCATCAACGCCAGAGCCTCTTTCATATCATCGGTGTTGCCACCGCTGGTGCCGACGATGTGGGTGGAGGCATAGTGAACGTTGTAGAAGTTGAATTCCGCTTTGAACTGGGGATCCAACGGACCGGCGAAAAAGTTCAGACAGCCGTCTTTACCGAGGATCTGATCGCCCTGCTCGACCACCGGACGCACCGGAGCAAAGCACAGGACATCATCATAACCGGTATTGCCGGACAATTCCATCAATTTGGCGACCGGATTCTCACAGGCGGTATTGAGATAAACCAGTTTCACGCCGTTGGCGGCGGCATCTTCCACGGTGTAGAGAGATGCGGCACGGGCGAGACGGTCATCGTCAATATCGGTGACGACCAGCAATCCCGGTTTGCGCGGACCGTGAATGGCATAATCCACCGCACCGAGTCCCATCGGGCCGACACCGGCGAGGATCGCCATTTTGCCGCCTTCGACGATGCCCATTTTATGCTCATAGCAACCGTTGGTGGTGTGATACTGAGCATGGAAAGCACCGATCACGCAGGAAACCGGCTCGGCGACCGAACCGTAGAAAAACGCTTCGCCGTTGTAGGGCAGCAAACTGCCGGTAAGCATGACTTCCTCGGGGATAACGATATAAGTCGCATCTCCGCCGATGTACTTGTAAGAGTACCCCGGAGCCGCAAGAGAACCTTTATAATTCAGCGCCGGCTGGATCGCGAAACGCTGACCGGCTTTGAATTCATTCTGCCATTTGGCGCCGACCTGAACGATCTCACCGCAAAATTCATGCCCGATAATGATCGGGTTTTCGGCGACATCATCGGGGACGCGCTTGTGCGCCGCCCCCTGCTCTGCCGCTTTGAAACTGGACATGCAAATGCTGTCGCAGGTGATTTTGGCAAGAATTTCGTTCTCGGTGATCTCCGGCAGGTCAAAAGTTTCCAGCCGGAGATCTTCTTTGCCGTAAAGTCTTACTGCAGTAGTTTTCATAACTTAGATTCCCAGTTTGGCGCGACGGATTTTTTCGACGCGGGTGAAGTTCATCTGCGAGGTATAACCCGGCAGCGGCAGGATCGCTTCGTTGACCGCATCCAGCACCCAGGAGGCCTGCGGATAGTAGAAGCTTTCCAGTTCCGGACACGGAGAAATGCTGTTCGGGGCACCGACCACCACCGGCGGCGCATCGAGGTAATCGAACGCCAGACGGGTGACGTTAGCGGCGACGTCGTTGAGGAAAGAACCACGTTCGCAAGCGTCGGAAATCAGCAGCAGACGGCCGGTCTTTTTGACGGATTCGATCAACTTGTCGTAGTTGAAAGGCACCAGACTGCGGGCGTCGATGACTTCGGTTTCGATACCGTATTTTTCGCTCATTTCTTTGGCGGCTTTCATCGCCGGATAGAGCGTGGCACCGATGGAAAGGATCGTCAGATCGCTGCCGGCACGTTTGACATCGGGTTCACCGATGGGCACTTCGTAGTATTCTTCCGGCACGCCGCCTTCGTGGAAAAGTTCCGCAGTGTCGTAGAGTTTCTGGCTCTCAAAGAAAACCACCGGGTCGGTGCCGCTCAATGCCGCATTCATCAAACCTTTGGCATCGTACGGAGTCGCCGGGAAGCAGACTTTCAGACCGGGGATATGGGCGCAGAGACTGGTCCAGTCCTGAGCATGCTGGGCGCCGTATTTGGCACCGACGGAAACCCGGAGGACGACCGGCAT
Organism: Lentisphaerota bacterium; assembly: GCA_015061865.1. GTDB lineage: Bacteria > Verrucomicrobiota > Lentisphaeria > Victivallales > Victivallaceae > UBA1784. The sequence goes on along the minus strand of SUVU01000004.1, from coordinate 1,621 downwards.
TTTCAGCACGCCGGCGGACATCGCCTGCCATTTGGAGAGCTGGTTGAAAACTTCGTCACCGGCGCAGCCGAGGAAGTCGCAGTACATCAGTTCCGGAATGGCACGGCCGCCGCAGAGAGCGTAACCGCACGCCGCCGCCACGATAGCGGATTCGGAAATCGGAGCGTTGAAGAAACGATGATACGGGATCGCCTCGGTCAAACCGCGGTAAACACCGTAAGCGCCGCCCCAGTCACGGTTATCTTCACCGAAAGCGATCAAAGTCGGGTCGGTGTAGAATTTGTTGATGATCGCTTCAAAGAGAGCATCACGGACGTTGTACGCCATGAGTTTGGAAACTTCTTTGCCGTTTTCATCATAACCGAAACGTTTTTTGCCCTGGATCTTTTTCAGGTTGGCGTTTTCAGCCAGCGGCATGGAAACATCGGGTTTGCGATCGTCGAATTTCTCGACATGCTCGTTGCTGAGCATATATTTACGCATGGCATCGGGTTCGTTGGCGGGGTCGATACGCGGAGAGATCTGCTCGTCGATCGCCAGTTTCATGATGCGGGTGATGCGTTCTTTGATATCTTCGTTGAAACCGTCAAATGCGCCGTCGGCTTCGATTTTGCCTTTGACCAGTTTCGCCCGGAACGCGGCGATGGAATCCTGTTCGCGCCAGGCTTCGATCTCTTCCTGCGTGCGGTAGCTGCTGCTGTCCGTGGCACTGTGACCGACATAACGGTAGGTGACGGTTTCCAGGAACACCGGACCTTCGTTTTTGGCAAGGATCTCACGTTTGCGTTTGAAAGCGTCGATCACGGCCAGCGGATCGTAACCGTCGATACGTTCAGCATGGAGCGCATCCGGACGGACACCGGAACCGATACGGGCGGCGATGTCGTAAGCCATGGTTTCGCCACGGGTCTGACCGCCCATGCCGTAACCGTTGTTGATGCAGTGGAAAATCACCGGCAGACCGCCTTTGAACTCTTTATCCCAGAGTTTGAAGTACTGATCCATGGAGGCGAAGTTCAGCGCTTCCCAGACCGGACCGCGCGCCATAGCGCCGTCACCGCAGTTGCAGACGACCATACCCGGTTTTTTGTTGACTTTTTTGTAGAGAGCCGCACCGACGGAAATACCGGCAGAACCGCCGACGATGGCGTTGTTCGGGTAGATACCGAACGGCAGGAAAAAGACGTGCATGGAGTTGCCCAGACCGCGGGTGAAACCATTGGCACGGCCGAAAAGTTCCGCCATAAAGCCGTAGAGCAGATAATCCAGAGCGAGGTCACGGACATTGCCGCTTTTGTTGTGTTTTTCCACGACACGGAGCAAATCGCCGCCGAAGAAGTTTTCCATGATCTCCATCAGCTCTTTTTCCGGCAGGTTGCGGATGGCGTTGAAGCCTTTGGCAAGCACTTCGCCGTGGCTGCGGTGGGAACCGAAGATCATATCGTCTTTGGTCAGGTTGTAAGCCATACCGACCGCCTGGGCTTCTTCACCGGTATAGAGGTGAGCCGGACCGGTGTAGAGGTAGTCGATGCCGTTGTAGTGTTTCTGGGTACGGACCTGGAAAAGCATGGTCTCAAATTCACGGATGAACTGCATATCTTTGTAGATACCCAGCAACGCA
>SUVU01000104.1 GCA_015061865.1 Lentisphaerota bacterium | reverse complement strand
ATTGAGCAGCGTATTGCCGGAATCCAGCAGCGTCCGGATCATGGCAGTCAATTTATCCAGCGCCTCCGGACTTTCCCCGATACCGGGGTCAAGTTCCAGCTGCACCGGCGCCGTATTGCCGTACCCCGGCTGAACCGCCGCAATACTGTTGCACATCGCCGTCACCGCACCGTCTTTGCGGAAACCGGGATGGGGATTGGCACCGTGATTGATCGGCGTACCGGCTTTGCGCCCGTTGGGAGTGGCGCCGACAGTACTGCCGAAGTGGATGGTGTGCGACCACGAGAACCAGCCGGGAATGAAGTTCAAGCCCGGATAACGCTCATTCTGGGAACGCACCAGCTGTGTGAACTCCGCCGTCACCAGTTTCGCCCATTTATCCCCCAGCGAATTGCCCTGACAGTAGCGGCTGGAACTCTGCAGCATCTGCCGGATGTATTCACCCTCAACGCCCTCGAAATCGCATTTAAGCCACTGGTCCAACTCTTTGAATGTCAACCGTTTTTCATTGACCACACGCTGTTCCACTGCGGCAAAACTGTCTGCCACCGTCGCCAGTGCCGCACCATCCACGCACATATTGAAATAGGTCGCACCTTTGGTGACGTCACAGCCTTTTTCGATCGGTCCGTGGGAGAGCAGATTCAGAATCAGTTCCGGCTCGTTTTTATCCTGATATTTCAGGTGGAACTTGATCCCGTCAGCGGTCGCATGGACTGCGGTTTTCAGGTGTTGTTTGAATAACTCAAACAACTTGTCCATATCCGGAGTTTCCCCGGATGCCATCAACTCCTGCCACGCCACTTCAAAGACTTTGGCGGTGTTGATTTTAACGATATCATTGAGCGTATACTCCTTGCCCGGAATACTCATCCAGTGGCAGCCCGACGAGATCCGCCGGATCGCCTCCTCCCGGGGAAATCCGCACCGCATAAAGCCCTCAACCAGCGCTTTATCACCGGAAAAGCGGGGCCAGCCGTTTTTATTGCTGAAAAGATAACCGACCGCCTTTTTCAGAAACACCGGATCGGTTTTTTCATGCACCCTGACCGTCAGATTGCAGGCGATATTGACTTCGTCTGCCGCCTCCATGATCAGATACGACAGCGGATTGACGGTGTCGTTGCCGTCCATATCCGGCCCGCCGAGCTGGTAGTAGCGTGAATCATTGAAAAAGAGACAGCCCAGATAGAATTTAGCCTCTTCATCGGTGATGCGCCCTTCCCGGATGTCCCGTTCGTAGTAGGGCCAGAGCATCTGATCCAGCGGTCCCCCCGCCGAACCCCGGTTGTAAAGCCGGCTGAACATGCTGAAGTGGCACATCCACTGGATCGCTTCACGCATCGTCTGCGGCACGCCGTCTGCCATGCGGTAATTGATGTCTGCCATCTCCTCCAGATTCTTTTTCAACACCGGATTGCGTTCGATGAGTGACAATTCCGCCAGCTGATTGGCGATGCGGCGCAGAAAACTGATGATCGCTTTGACCACAGCGATCTCGCTGTCATAAAATTCGTGGCACTCCGGCGGATTGATCTCCCGGTAGTGTTCCAGTTTTTCCAGAATCCCGCCCCAGCCGAGCTTGAACCCCATCGGAATATCGGGGTTGAAGTGATGGTCACGGCCGATACCGGAAATAATATCGTACTTGTCCAGCACTTTTTTCAACTCATCATAGGGATAATCCGGATTCCAGCCGATCCCGCGCAGCCGGATCAGAAAAAAGAATCCCCGCCCGACAAACGCATCCAGCGGATCGACATACAAGGGATGCTCCGCCAGCAGCCGGGTGTAGTTTTCAGTCCAGCCGGAGTAACCGTAAAATCTGCCGTCCGGATAATTCGGCGTGATTTTGAATTTGAAGTAATCCGGCGCCACCACCCTGCCGTAATCGTCCTCGTCAGCGCTGCCTTCCACGGCGATTTTTTCGGCGGTCTGTGCCATTTTGCGCTCCCGGAGCAGAGCCAGACGTTCGGAGTAAGTGAACGTTTTATCTTCCGGATATTGATTGATAAATTGGATCATCATTTCGCTCACCCTATTTTTACCTGAATTCCGGATGCAGCGGCGGCGGAACGCAGCCGTTCCAGCTGTGCTGCCGTCAGCGGACTCAGCGTGGCGCACTCATCGGTCATATTCAACGCCGGATATTTCGCTCCGCCCAGCGGATTGAAATTCAGCAGTTCATAATACTGCAAATGCTGCAAACCACTCAAAAATCCGGCGATCGCAGTGATGTTTCCGGTTGTATCCGTGATCCCCGGTATCAGCGGCGTGCGGGCGATCAGCGGGATCCCCATCGCATCCAGACGGCGGATATTTGCCAGAATCACCTCATTGCCGCTGCCGGTGTATTGCCGGTGCGCCGCAGAATCAAAGAGTTTCACGTCAAACATCACCAGCGAAACTTTTTTCAACACCGCTTCGATGCGGTCGAAATCACAGAGCAAATTGGTTTCGACCGCCGCCGGGATATTTTCTGCCGCACACGCCGAAACCAGCGCATCGGCGAATTGGCTCTGACAGAAAACTTCACCGCCGGAAAGCGTCACCCCGCCGCCGGAATTCTCATAATAGCGCACATCCTGCCGGATCTCCGCCATCACCTCCGCCACGGTCGTTTCCCGTGCCGCCATTTCCCGGGCGCCGGGGAAGCAGATTGCCGCACACGCCCCGCAACCGGTGCATTTCGCCCGGTCAAACATGCCGTCAGCGCTGATCGCCCCTGCCGGACAAACCGGCAGGCAGTGGCCGCAGCCGATACATTTATCCGGGTAAAACATCAGATCATTCTGCATCCGGAGCGTTTCCGGATTGTGACACCACACACAATGCAGATTACAGCCTTTGAAAAAGACCGTCGTCCGGATACCCGGTCCGTCATTCAGCGAAAAACGCTGAATGGATGTGACCATTCCTGTGACGTTCATCAGAGTTCCACCCACGCCCCATTGCGCTCATAAGCAGACTCATACATGGCAGAAATCACCCGCACCGTATCACGTCCCTCCTCTGCGGTGGTGAGGAACGGCGAACCGCAGCGCAATGCCGAGGCGAAGTTATCCATCGCATTAAGCCACGGACACTCTGCCGGGAACGGTGCCTGATCGCTCCAGGCGGCATCTTTGAAGTACTGGGTAACGGGCGATTTGCACGGACCGGCTTCACGGTGGACATAAGCACCGTCGGTACCGTGGACTTCCATCTGGTAATACCAGCCGCCCTGCGGATAGCAGGTGGTGGAGGTGATGTTGACGATCATACCGTTGGAGTAGCGCCACACTGCCAGGGCGAGGTCTTCCATCTCAATATCGTGGTTCTGCGTCCAGAGGTCGGCACGCACCGCTTCGGGCATACCGAATGTAAAAAGCAGTTCGTCAATATGATGCACGCTCTGATTGCTCAACACGCCGCCGTCCAGTTCCCGGGTGCCGCGCCAGCCGCCGTTGGCGTGGAAATATTCCATGGTGCGCTTGATTTTCAACGTCGCTGAAGCGGAAAGCGTTCTGCCGAAAAATCCGTGGTCATACGCCGATTTGAGCGACTGGATGGAGGGACGCAGTCTGCGGCAGTGGTCGATGGCAAACAGCAGACCTTTTTCTTTGGCAAGCGCGATCATCTCCTCGCATTTTGCCACGGTCATTTCCATCGGTTTGGTCACGAGGACGTGCTTACCGGCATTGAGGGCGGCTTTGACCAGTTCGGCGTGACGGCCGGTCTCATTCATGACCATGACCACCTCAATATCTTTATTGGCGAGCATTTCGCTGTAACTGGTGGTATACGGCACATTGAGAGCTTCGGAAGTGCGTTTGCAGCGTTCTTCATTCAAATCGCAGACCTGCACCAGTTTCACGCCGGAAGTTTTGGTCATTTCGGTCGCCCGGTTATGTCCCATGCCCAGACCGACCACGCCGAAACGCACCGGATCATCGGCATAGGAACGGACGATGTTTTCGGCGGTCACCGAGCAGCTTTCGCTCTGCGCTCCGGCGGCGGCAGAGGGAAGTGCTTTTTTGACCACTTCCAGCACTTTGGCACACGCTTCCACGCCGGTAATATCGGGGTTGGCGTTGTGGGTCTCCAAGCTCACCGGGCCGTCGAAACCGACCAGTTCCAGAGCTTTGAAAACTTTTTCATAGGGGATCGGTTCAAAACCGTCGGCGAACCAGATCGAGCCTGTGGATTTGACGTGGACGGCGATGGTGCGGGCGGCGATTTTTTTGCAGTAGGCATCCAGATCCCGGTCACGTTCGGCCTTATCCCGCATCCAGCTGTTTTTCGGATCCCATGCGAAACCCCAGCCGGGGACGTTGAGTTCGTCGAGCATTTTGAAGCACTCTTCTTTGCTGCAGCCGCAGTTTTCAAAGGCGAGGATCAAACCGGCGGCTTTGGCTTTTTCAGCGAACGGCCGGAAAACGTCCATCACTTCGGCAAGCACCACCGGTTCGATCGCCAGTGCGCCGATGGAAGTATCCGTGCGCCAGTCGGACGGCTGCCAGAAAAAGAAGCTGCGCACCAGTTTGCACTCAAAAATTTCAGAAGCGCGGATGATGCGGTCAAGTTTGTGCATTTCCTCGGCAAGACGTTCGGCATCGGGCAGATGGACTTTGGCAAGGGAAGATTGCAGACACTGGACTTTCAAGCCGTTGGCATCCAGCATTTTTTTGATTTCAAACATCTCTTCATCGGTGAGTTTTTCAAACGAGCGCTGAAAAAGTTTCCACCGCAGGTCAACGTTTTCAAAACCCATTTTTTTGATTTCCGGCAGCGCCTGCTCCAGATCCAGACCGGTTTCGTCAGTAAAAATCGACAGTTTCATTTTCAGCTCTCCTTAAATTGATTCAGTGTTTTGCAAAATTGATTCATACAACATTAATCAATATACCCCGGAATTGCTGCGTTGTCAAGGATTGCCGGACGAAAAAGTCCAAAAATAATTGATTTGATTTTTTGAATCAATTTGCTTGAAAAATAATTTTTCGGTGTTATATTAAGGGTAAAGAAACGAAAAACAAGAGACATATTATGCTGGAAATTTTACAAGACATGGTCGAACGCGGCGAATTCCCCGCCGGACAGCGGCTGCCCAGTGAACGGAAACTGGCGGAAAAATTCGGAGTCCCGCAGAGTCAGATCCACCGCAAATTGCAGAAACTGGTCGAAATGGGACTGCTGGAGTGTTTCCGGGGCAACGGATATTTCCCCAAAAGCCGCTTTTCCGCCGCCAAACCGCTGCACAAAATCGCCCTGCTCTGGGAGCGCCGGAATACCGACAACCCGAATGAGGACTTCTACGCCGGTTTGATGTTCAGTCTGGCGCCGGAGTATGAGCAGAGCGTGAGCGTATTCAATTTTCCGCAGGATGCCGCCGGTCAGAATAAACTGCTGCTGCAGCTGCTCCACGAGGGATACGAGGGGGTATTCTGCTATCCGCACTTCGTCACCGGCCTGCTGCCGGGATTTCTGGAACTGCACCACCGGGGAGTACCGGTATTTTTCTGGGACTATTCGCCGCTGCCGGGGATTTTTCCGGCGGTGGGGATCGACCACTTCCATACCAGCATGAAAGCCGCTGAAATTCTGGCATCCCAGAATCAGCCGGTGACTTATCTCGGATTTCAGGGGTCGGAACAGAACCGGCTCAAACAGAAGGGATTCCAGGCCGGATGCGAACTTTTCCGCGTCCCGGTCGAACAGGAGATCATGCTGAATTACCAGACGGTTTTTAATGAAAAAATCATCATTGATGCCGATTTGCAGCCGGGAAAACTTTATTTTACCAGCACCCGGATGCTCTCCACGGCATTGCTGGGGGCGATGTTTGACCGCGGCTACCTGCCGGGACGGGATTATCAGGTGCTGACGACCGACCGTATCCGCTTTATTGACGAAAGCGTATTGCAGATCGATTCACTGATGCGGGACAATATGCGGGTCACCCGCCGTCTGCTGCAGGCGATGCTGGATGCGATCGTCAAACGGTCGATCTCCTGTCACGACTGGCGCTATCCGGCCCGTTATATCCCCGGCAACACGTTAAAACATTAACTCTGTTCCCGATCAGGGGGGAGATAATAAAAGTGGCGACCGGCACAAAAACCGCCCGGCAGGAAATCCTGTCGGGCGGCGGTGTTTTGATAGAATCGGAAACAATGGCAAAAAGAAACGAGATTTGAAGTTTTTACCTCAAATCTCGCTTAATATTTGGTACACCCATCCTCCTTCGCTGAAGCTACGGAGGACGTGAAGCCGAAGAATTTGAAAAGAACTTGCGTAAGCATGTACAGGATGCCGCCGTCAAGAAAGATGTCAAGCAGTTGATCGAACATTTTCGGGAGGAACTTACCGGCAGCAAAGATATTCTGATTGCCGATGCCTATGAAAAATCTCTTGAGAAGCCGAAGAAGCGTATTCCTTCTGAAAGTTTGATTCGTTCCAAGCGGTCATACTGGCTGGATTTTACGGCATTCCTGAATGAACGCTATCCTGATTTGCAGAAGTTGTCTGAAGTTCGTCCGCTTCATGCCGAAGCCTATATTCAGTATCTCCGGCAAAATGGCCGCTTCAACAAAACTGTCACTTACAGAGGCACGGTTATCACTCAGGAACGCAGTTATCAGTTAAAATCAGAACTATCTCCCAAAACTATCAATACCTATCAGCAAGTTTTGACCGAGGTATTCCAACTGCTTGCCCGGGATGCCGGGATTATTGAGAATCCGTTTGCTTCAATTCCGATGTTAAAAAAAGAATCCGAAAGCCGTGAAGCATTTTCAGAAGAAGAACTTGCAATCATCCGGGATAATCTGGACGACTTTACCCGACCACTTTTCACTATTGCGATTGCCACTGCTCTGCGTGAAGGAGATATCTGTACGCTGAAATGGGCGGAAATCGACTTCAAACGGGATCTGATCATCAAACGGATGCGAAAGACCGGAAATATGGTAGAAATTCCGATTATGCCGCCGTTACGGGTTTATCTTTCGCAGTTACAAACGGACTCTGCGGAAGCGGAATATGTACTGCCGAAGCACGCCGAAATGTATCTGAATAACAGTTCCGGTGTATCATACCGCATCAAACAATTCCTTGAAAACAAGTGTCACATTGCCACCACTAAAACGCTTGAAGGACGCTCCAGAGCAGTTTCGGTCAAAGATTTGCACAGCTGTCGCCATACCTTTTGCTACTACGCCGGATTGTACGGTATTCCGTTATCCATCGTGCAGAGCATTGTGGGTCACATGACACCTGAAATGACCAAACATTATTCTGCTCACGCCAGCTTAAGTGCCAAACGTGAGCAGATGCGTCAGTTACCGGAATTTATGATGTTAACCGGCTTGGAAACAAGGGATGATGAGTCCGCAGACCGCGAAGAATTACACCGCCTGATCAGTACCCTTCCCATCGAAAAAGTCCGTGAATTGCTTGAAGAATTACGTTAAATAAACTTCTCACATTCAGTAAGGATTTGACTGATTCCGTACAGCGGCAGATTCAACAACCACTCATCGTGCCGGTAATCT
>SUVU01000103.1 GCA_015061865.1 Lentisphaerota bacterium | reverse complement strand
CACCGTCACCAGTGAGGATGATATCACCGTCACCGGGTACGATCTCAACGGCAATCCGGTCGATCCCGTCCGGGGCTGCCGGATCAACCGCTGGCAGGTCGCCGAAGCGATGAAGCGGGGCTACGCCATTGCCACAGCGTGTTATCACGATATTTTTCCGGATTTCCGCAACGCCGCCGGTTCTTGGGAAAGAAGCGTTTATGCGATGTTTTTCCCCGGTCGGCGTATCAGTGAGATCCACGAAAATTACGCCGCGATCGGGGCTTGGTCATGGGCGTTGAAACGGATGCTGGATGTGTTGGAAAAAGAACCGCTGGTCGATGCTTCCCGGGCGGCGGTGGTCGGGCACTCCCGACTGGGTAAAACGGCGTTATGGACGGGGGCAAACGATAAACGTTTTTCCATCGTGATAACCAACGGTTCCGGTCACGGCGGGGCGGCGTTGATTCGCAGATATTTCGGTGAAACCAACGAAATTCTCGCCCGCAGTTTCCCGCACTGGTTCGTGCCGGATTTCCGCAAATATCTTACTGAAAACGCTGTATTGCCCCACGATCAGCATTTTCTGCTCTCGCTGATGGCTCCCCGCACGCTCTGCATCGGCAGTGCCACGCAGGATCTCTGGGCTGACCCCAAAGGCGAGTTTCTGTCCGGCGTCCATGCCGGTGAAGTTTATGCGCTTTACGGTAAAAAGGGCTTGCCGGTGACTGAATTACCGGCGCCGGATACTCCGGTTTTCGGGGATGGGGTCAATTATCAGCTCCGCACCGGCAAACATGATCTTACCGCCGGTGACTGGAAGCTTTATTTTGGCGTTGCCGACCGTCTCTGGAAATAAGCCGGGGGGGAATTTTCCCGGCGGTAGCTGTTGACCGGTTGGATTAGACCGTTATTAAAAAAGTAATCTGCCACCGGCGGCTTCGCCGGACGTGGTCCAGCGGCGGAACGCTGGTCGCCGCTGAGTGCGGCGAAATATCAGCGGAGCGTTCAGGTCGGCGCAAGCCGACACCACCCGCCGTGAGCGATGTTGTGAAAAATCGCTTGATTTTTCACAACGGTTGAGCGACAGGCGGTTGACCGGTTGGATCATACCGTTTGTACTTGAAATCCGTCAATATCCGGGCGTCGAGCCTTAAAAATCAATATTTTCCGGCGGTAAAACTTGCGTAAAACAGTTTTTTCAAGTATATTATAGCGGTGATTGTTTTATATTTTGCGAGGTGTTTACATGAGCAATTACAACCGTGCCAAAACTGTTAATGATGTGGCGAAGTACCGCGGCAGTGCGCCGATGCCGTGTGCGGCGGTGAATATAGATGATTTCGGTGAAGATGTTTTCACTGCGGCGGTGATGCGGCAGTATCTTGCTGTGGAAGTGGTCGATGCGCTGGTGGAAACGATCAATTTCGGCAGACCGCTTGATCCTGCGCTTGCCGGTGACATTGCCGGGGCGATGAAAGAGTGGGCAATGGCGCGCGGAGCGACGCATTTCACCCATTGGTTTCAGCCGTTGAATGGCGGGACTGCCGAGAAGCACGATGCGTTTCTGGAATTTGACGGCAGCGGCAAAGCGTTGATGGAATTTTCCGGCAAAAACCTGATCGGCGGCGAGACGGATGCATCCAGTTTCCCTTCCGGCGGCTTGCGCTGTACTTTTGAAGCGCGCGGTTATACGGCGTGGGATCCGACCAGTCCGGCGTTTATCAAACGTCACGGCAACGGGGCGACGCTCTGTATTCCGACGGCGTTTTGCAGTTTCACCGGCGAAGCGTTGGACAAAAAAACTCCGCTGCTCCGGTCGATTCAGGCGTTGAGCCGTTCGACGACCCGGTTGATGAAGTGTTTTAAACTTCCTGAAGCCCGGGTGATGGTCACGCTGGGTGCGGAGCAGGAGTATTTTCTCATCGACAAACAATTTTATCTCCAGCGGCCGGATCTGGTGCAGACCGGGCGGACACTTTTCGGTGCGCCGCCGCCGAAACATCAGCAGTTGGAGGATCACTATTTCGGGTCGATCAAACCCCGGGTGCTGGCGTTTATGACCGAAGTCGAACGGGAGTTGTGGAAACTGGGCATCCCTGCCAAAACCCGGCACAATGAAGCTGCTCCGGCGCAGTTTGAGATCGCACCTCGTTTTGAGGAACTCAACCTCGCAGTTGACCATAATATGATCATTATGGAAGTGCTGCGGGTGGTCGCCGACCGGCATAATCTGGTCTGTCTGATGCACGAAAAACCCTTTTTCGGGGTGAATGGTTCGGGCAAACACTGCAACTGGTCGCTGGATTACGGCGATTTGAGTCTGCTCAAACCGGGCAGTGACCCGCACCGCAATGCGATATTTCTGACGACGTTGTGTGCGGTGATCCGGGCGGTGGATCTGCACAGCGATCTGCTGCGGAGCGTGACTGCCGGGGCTGGGAACGATCACCGTCTGGGGGCGAATGAAGCGCCGCCGGCGATCATTTCGATTTTCCTCGGCGATCAGCTGACTGAAGTCATTGAACAGATCGAATCCGGCAGTGCGACCGGGTCGAAATACCGTTCCGGGGTGTTGCGGGTGGGGGCGGATATGCTGCCGCCGCTGCCGCGTGATGCGACTGACCGCAACCGTACCAGTCCGTTTGCGTTTACCGGCAACAAGTTTGAATTCCGCGCGCCGGGATCGAGTCAGTCGTGTTCGGGGGTGAATATGATGCTCAACACGATCGTGGCGGAGTCGCTGGATTATATTTCCGACCGGCTGGAAAAAGTTCCGGAAAACGAGTTCAATGAGGGTTTGCAGAAGATCCTGCAGGATATCATCCGCACGCATAAACGGGTGATTTTCAACGGCGATAATTACAGCAAAGAGTGGGTCATCGAGGCGGAAAGACGCGGCTTGCCCAATTTGCGCGGCACGCTGGCGGCGATCGAACCGCTGAAAAATGCCGATAATCAGGAATTGATGACCCGGTACGGGGTGTTTTCCAAATCGGAACTGGATTCCCGTTACGAGATTTCGCTGGAGGAGTATTTCCGTAAATTGCGGATCGAGTGCGGAATTGCGATTGAGATCGCCCGCAGTATGATCCACCCGGCGGCAACGGATGAATTCAACCGGGTCTGCCGGGCGCTGGGCAACGCCGCCAGTGCGGGCATCAACGCCGGATGCAAAGATTTGAAAACTGCCGCCGAACGTCTGGGCTTGTCGCTGGATGAACTCGGCGAAGCCATCGACGAAGCGTCAGTGGCACTGAACCGGGATGCCGATGATATTCTGGCGGCGTTGGAAAGATTGCGCCGTGCAGTCGATGCGCTGGAATATCAGGTCGATGACAGCAACTGGCCGCTGCCCAAATACCGCGAAATGCTCTTTGTTTATTGACAGATGCCGGCGTGTTTTTTTTGTGGGGGCTCACGCCGCCCCCACACCCCGGCGGTGCCGAACGGCACTTTTGGCTCTGGCTTGTCCGCGCTTTATGGCGTGTGGCTCGCTCGACTCGTGTGGCGCAATTCTGCGGCCTCTTCCGCCTTTTTTGGCGAAAGAGGCACTGGTATTGCGCCACGGTTGCCGCATCCGGGGGAAGTTTCCCCCGGAACCCTCTCGCTCCTCAGCTCCCGCTTCGTCGCCAACTTGGGCTTTGCGTAATAATTTCCGGTACTCCCGATTGGTATTAAAACTGTAAAAAATTTGTTCGATGCTCTTGACATTTTGACAGTTATGGAGTATACTATATCTGAATTGTATATTATGTATGCTGAATATAAAGGAGATAGAGATCATGCCTGAGTTTTCAAACCCTAACGTTTTTACCAATGACAGTACTGCGACTTCCGGCAGTGTGACTGTGGGAGATACCACCTGGTCGTGGAGTGGCGGGACGATTTGCGCCCCAGAGGATTTTGCTGACGTTTATCCAATTTCCAATACGATTGTTTACAATACTACCGTTTCTACCGGAGAAAGTTCTGTTCATAATCGTGGAAACTGCTATTTTATCAATTCGGTGTTGGATAAGTGTGTCGTAGAACCGGCTACGGCAGATAACAGTCATGGGATTTTTGGGAGTTGCCATTTTGTCAATAGTACAGTATCAGACTGCAGCGGCAAAAACATGCGCGGTATTATTTATGGCTCGGTGACGGTCGTGAATTCTGTATTTACCGGCAATTACAGCGGTGATCACGGGATTATTCATAAAAAAAGCGGTACCAGTAAAATTTCCGGTTCGACTTTTTCCTATAATTACGGTACCAATAATGGTATTCTGAGCTCTCAAGGAAGCAAAGGCAGTATGGGTGTACGTTTCCGGAACAGCCGAGGATGAAATGCTGTTTTTGGGCAATACTGCCAATGCCGGTGGTGCGATTTGGTCCGGAAACGGTCGCGGAGCATTTAATGTCAAAGGAGCCACTTTCAGCGAAAACCTGGCGAAAAGCAGCGGAGGTGTTGCCTATGTTGATGGACAATTTATCGTCGGCAACGGTTCTGACGGCACCCGCACCCTGTTTGCCGGCAATACTGCCAACAATTACGGCGGTGCAATTTATCACACCGGAGAAAAATCCACTGCGAGTACCTCTCTTATTTCAAAGTTGGAGGTTGCAAATGCAATATTTACCGGAAATATTTCCTATGCCAATGGCGGCGGAGCGATTGCTGCTTTGTACGATATGACTTTGACCGGCAATACTTTTGTTGAAAACTATACCGGTGCCAATGGCGGTGCGCTTTATATCATCGGCGGTTCTGCCACTCTGACTGATAACTATTTTTCCGGTAATACTGCCAACGGCGACGGCGGTGCGGTTTATATTGCTGGCAGTTCTGCCACTCTGACCGACAGTTATTTTACCGGCAACTCTGCTAATAGCAACGGCGGTGCGGTTTCTGTGACCGCAAGTGCTGCGCTTACTCTCAATGGTGCTACGTTTGCGACCGCCAAAGATACGGTGTATGTCGCCGGAGCGTTGACCTTGCAGGGAAATATTGAAGTTCACGCCGATGTGGAAAAAACTGAAACCGGTTCCATTACCGTGGCGGAAAATGCTGTTTTGACTTTTGCCGATCCGGTCAGTGTTGCAACACTGACTTTCAGCAACGCTGAAAGTAACAGTATTGTTTTCGCCGACAGTTTCGGGGTAAAATTCAGCGATCAGGATTTGAGCAAGGTCAATATTTCTGTGATCGGAGATGTTTTCGGCAAAGGCAGTTTTACTATCGCCGAAAATATCACCCTCGGCAGTGATAAAACCATTACCGTCGGCGGAACAGATTACGTTTTGAATCAGAGTTTCGATCATGACAGCAAAGTTTACCGCTTTACCAATACCGGAAGCAATTTGAATCTGGAATGTGTAGAGGGTGACAGAATCGTTTTCACCGGCGTCGGAGACGGCAAAAACTTTTTGACAGTTGTTAAAGGAAATACCGCAGAATTGTCAAATATCATAGTTGAAAACTTCCAAAATGTTTCCGGTCCCAGCGGCGCAATTGACAACGCCGGAACTCTCGAAATCAGCAATGCCATTTTCCGCGGCAACAGTGCCGGTAGTTGTGTCAATGGCGAGGGTGCATACGGCAGAGGCGGTGCGATTTACAATACCGGAACTTTGACGGTTCGCGATTCGCAGTTTATTGATAACAAATATTTTTCTGCCGATGTCTATGCTGGTAACAGTTATGGCGGCGGTGCGATCGCCAACCACTCCGGGGTCGCCAACATCTATAACTGTTATTTCAAAGGAAATGGGTTGGACAGCACTTCGGTGGGCGGTCGTGGTACCACTTTCCGGATCCATGGCGGAACGTTGAGTGTCTACGGCGGAATATTTGAATCTCAGGGCAGTGGCGGGCAGAACTGTGTTATTTATGACCATAACAAAAGTGCCGGCAAAATCTACATTAATGGATATACTGATGCCGATGGTGTGCTGCATGATGCTATTTTCCGTAACAATGTCGGCAGTATTGTGGACGGCTGGGCTCCCCATGTAACGGTGAGAAACGCTCAGTTCCTGGCCAACACAAGGTACGCTCTGGTCATAGTGGAAAACAGCGGCTATGCCGGAAAATTGGATTTGCAAAATGCCAAATTCAATGGCAACGCCGGGGCAATCAGCATTAAAGCTTCTCCTGCAGTGATCGCTGATGCTGAATTTCTGACGCAAACAGATACTATTTATCATGAAGGCCTTGCCATTGCCAATAATAGCAATCTTGAGGGGGTTAATACGCTGACATTTAAAGGCAGTATTAAGCTCAATGCTTCGTTCACTGAAAAAGAAGAAACGTGTGAAGTTGCCAACTATGCGGATGATGCTCACTTCATTTTCGGCAACACCACAGCAATCAACTTTGCGGGATTGACTTTCAGTGATATTAATGCTGAAACCGGTAAAAGCGCCTCTGAAATGACCTTTAATGGTACTGCAAAGGTTGCGTTTACCGAGGCAGGCGGTCAGGATTTGAGCGCGATCAATATCACCGTTGACGGTTCGCTGTATGATGGCAGTGATGTCACTATCGCCACCGGAGTCAGTGCCATCGGTGAATACACCATTACTGATAATCCGTTCCTGACGCTGGAAGTGGATGCAAGCAAAAATCTGGTGCTGAAAGAACTTGTTACCGAAATCACCCCCGATGCCGACGGCAATTTTACCGGCGACGGTGTGACGGTGATGGATAACGGCGCAGTCGGGACGTTCTTTGCGACCAAAGACAACGAAAGCGAGATCGCCACCAAAATTTCCGGTGGCAAAGTTGAGCAAAATCTCGTCGGCGGAGCGTATGTTTCTGCCGGAAATGACGCAACTGTCAACAGCGTGGAATTGATTATCGGCGGCACTGCCGGATTTGCTGATGGATCCCGGGCTTATGCGGGCGGTTACCTCTATGGTAACGCAGAAGATGCGGAAGCCGCCGATGAAGCGCAGCTGACGGTCGGAAAAGTCAACGTCAACCTGACCGGCGGTACGGTCGGCGGCAACCTGTACGGCGGCGCACACGCCCGGGATAACGGCAACGCCAAAGTTGAAATGGTTGATATTACCGTCACTGCCGGAAACCACGGCCGGATTTACGCCGGCGGCTGGGCGGAAAAAGGTGCCAAAAGTTACGTTACCACCTCCAACGTCACTATTTCCGGCGGCACGGTCGATTACCTCTACGGCGGCGGTGCCAACGCTGACGGCACCACCACTGTCGGTGCTACCACCATCACGATCGAAAACAGCGCTCTGGTCAATACGGTTTTTATGAGTGGCCGTTACGGATACAGCAGTGTTTCCGGCACCGTCACGCTGAATTACAACAGCACGACCGGTATGAAGCGTCTTTCCGGCGTCAGTAGCGCCGGGGTGGACAACGCCGAAAATACCGTGGTCAACGTCCTTTCCGACCTGACCGCCGATTTGATCGACTATGTGGACAAATTCGTTATCAGCGAAAATTGCAAGCTCACGGCGAACGACGCTTTCTATCTCGGCAACCGCACCGCAACAGGTGAAACCAACGGCTTCACGACGTTTGAGATCACTGCCGCAGAATCCGGCTGGGAGGTCATTTCCGGGTTGTCGCTTGACGATTTCGATTATGCGAAATTCATCGTCAACGGCAGTGAATTGACCGCTTGGGGCGA
>SUVU01000102.1 GCA_015061865.1 Lentisphaerota bacterium | reverse complement strand
CAGCGGCAAGCGCAAGCGCCGCCGATGAGCGGAGGACGAGCAGGAGAGCCTTTACAACCCCCGGTTGTAAAGGCGAATGTAAATTGTACTGATACTGACGTCTCCACGCCATAGCAGAGTCACGCACCCTCAAGCCAAGCGGTACAAACGTCTCCACACATCCGCAGCAGGCGGAAAAGGTGGGGTTTGGGGAGGAAAACCTCACCGTGTGGGGTTTCCCTCCCCAAGCGTAACCCCGCCAAATATCAAAATCAACCGCCCGCAGACTGCAAACCTTACCACGTCCGCATCCATTCAAAACGTGTGCAGTCTGCATAAAAAAACTGATTTTTGAAATTCAAAAATCAGTTTTGCTTTCCCCTGTTATCCCTCTTTGTTTTTTTACAGCCCGATAAACATACCGTCATTGGCAAATTCGGGGGTTTTGCCCCAGGTTTTCAGGGTTTTCCGGGCGGTTTCGGCGGGGTTATTGAGATAATCTCTGCCGTGGTGGACAAAGATCAATCTGCGGACGTTCCACGCCGGAGTTTTGCGGATGGTTTCGGCGGTCAGCCACGGTTTATGGTGCCCGGTTTCGATCAGAAGCACGTCACAGTCATCCAGCAATTTGCCCAGATGGTTAAGGTATCTGTAATCGCCGGAAAAGACGATTTTTTTCCCGGCGGCATAAATCCGGTAGCTGTATGAGTAATGTTTTTTATCCGCCCCCGGCCGGATGTGAAAATTCGGCAATGCCTCGACTTTGACCGTGCCGTCGTCAAAAATGATTCCGGCGGCGACTTCTTTCACGTCAAACATCCCGTTATTGCCTTTATAGGGGCTGAAAAGTTCGATTGCCGCATTGACCTGTTTAGGCAGCGGGGTAAAGATCGGCAGGGGGTGTTTTGCCAGAGGTTTTTTATAACGTGCTTTCAGCTTATTACGCACGGTGAAAACATGCGGCAACCCTGCGTTATGGTCAAGATGAGGATGGGAGATGAAAATCGCATGCAGTCTGGTCAGGTCGATACCGCTGATGTGGGCGGTATACGCGGCATTTTCACCGGCATCAAAGAGATAAACTCTGCCGTCGATTTCCAGAGTCCACGCCGTATGGTGACGGTTGGGCATCGGTTCGGTACCGGAGCAGCTGCCCAGCACACAAATCCGGGGTTCTGCCGGTTTTGCCATTACAGCAATTGCCGCAACAGCCAATACTGCGGAAAAAATCAGTTTGAAAAAGTGCATTTTTCAGGGTCTCCTTGCAATAATAACAGAAAATGCTATAAAAAATGCGCTGTTTTCGTGATTAAAAACAGCGCATTTGAATCACTTCACGGCTTACTCATCCAGATCTTTGAGCGCAGCTTTGCGGCTCAAGCGGATTTTGCCGGAGTTGTCAATGTCGATGACTTTGACCGTGACATAGTCGCCTTCATTGCAGATGTCGGTGACTTTATTGACCCGGTAATCAGCCATTTCGGAAATATGGAGCAGACCGTCCATGCCCGGCAGGATCTCCACGAAAGCGCCGAAGTCACGGATGGTGACCACTTTGCCGCGATAGATTTTGCCGATTTCCGCTTCGGCGGTGCTGGCCAGCACGCGCTCTTTGGCGGCGTTGAGCTGTTCCAGGTTGCCCGCCATGATTTTGACGGTACCGTCTTCCTCGACGTCGATGCTGGCACCGGTTTCCTCGGTGATGGAACGGATATTTTTACCGCCGGTACCGATAAGGGCGCCGATTTTATCCGGATTGATCTGCAGCACGTCGATGCGCGGGGCACGGGGGTTGATTTCCGGACGCGGAGCCGGGAGGCACTCCTCGATGACATCGAGGATCTTCAACCGGGCGATCCGGTTGCGTTCCATGGCTTCGCAAAGCAATTCGATCGGAATACCCGGCAGTTTGAGGTCGAGCTGGAAGCCGGTGATACCGTCACGGGTACCGCAGACTTTGAAGTCCATATCGCCGAAGTGGTCTTCCGCACCGAGAATATCGGTGAGCAGCAGCCGTTCGCCGTTATCGCCGGTGACCAGACCGCAGGAAATACCCGCCACCGGAGCCGTGATCGGCACCCCGGCATCCATCAGCGCCAGCGTGGCACCGCAAACACTCGCCATACTGGTCGAACCGTTGGAACTCATGATTTCCGAAACGCAGCGCACCACATAGGGGAAATCCGCCGGCACGACTTTGGAAACGGAGCGTTCCGCCAGGTTGCCGTGACCGATCTCACGACGGCCGGGCCCGGCGATACGACCGACTTCGCCCACGCTGTAGTTGGGGAAGTTGTAGTGCAGATAGAAGCGTTTGACGGCATTGCCGGTCACACTGGTCAAGTCATCAAATTCCTGGGCATCTTTCTCATTGCCCAGCGTAGCGATCACGAGCGCCTGAGTTTCGCCGCGGGAGAAAAGCGCACTGCCGTGAACCACCGGCAGCACGGCGACTTCCGCAGAAAGCGGACGGATGTCGGTCACGGTACGGCCGTCGGGACGGAAGTGTTTCTCCAGAATCAGTTTACGGGTGATGGTACGGACGTAATCATCGAAACCTTTGGCAGTTTCCAGATTGAATTCCGCATCACTCATTTCGGCGAACTGCTCACGCAGCGCCGCCCGGGCGTTGGCAAGCATGGTATTGAGAGCGTTCTGACGGTTCTCTTTGCCGGGGATGGTACAGGTCGCTTCGATCTCGGCGGCGCAGAAGTTTTCCAGAGCGTTCTGCAATGCTTCCGGCACGAGGTAGTAGTGGTACTCTTTTTTGGCTCTGCCGGCGATTTTCGCCAATTCGATCTGGGCGTCGCACTGACGTTTGATCGCTTCGTTGGCGCAATACATCGCTTCACGCATTTCAGCTTCGGTGACGAAATTGGCTTCACCCTCGATCATGATGACCTGATCCGGACGGCCGGCGTAGATCAATTCGAGCGTGCTTTTTTCCATCTCTTTTCTGGTGGGGTTGACGATGTATTTGCCATCGACTTTGCCCACCCGCACCGCGCCGACCGGGCCGTCAAACGGCAGATCGGAGAGCATCAAACTGGCGGATGCACCGACCATCGCCAGCACGTCGGCATCATTGACCCCGTCGGCACTCAACAGCATGCACTGCACCTGGACTTCGTGGAAAAAGCCTTTCGGGAACAGCGGCCGGATGGGACGGTCGATCATGCGGCAGGTCAGAATTTCTTTGGTGGAGGGGCGACCCTCACGTTTGATATAGCCGCCGGGGAATTTACCTGCGGCGCTGTATTTTTCCCGGTAGTCCACCTGCAGCGGAAAGAAGTCGCTGCCTTCGCGCGGTTCACCGGAACAGGCAGCCGCAATGATAACGGTGTCGCCGAGGCGCACCAGACAGCTGCCGTTGGCAAGTCCTGCCATTTTGCCAGTGGAAATTTCCATAGTTCTGGAATCATCCAACTGGAAGACGATTTTTTTCTCTTCACCCATGATACAATAATCCTTTTTTTGTTTATGGATACTTCACGGGCGGCGGGTGGCACTTCTGAAATCTCTGCCGGGGCGTCTGCTGCCGTCATACGCAGCGGAATCCCGGTATCGTCTCTCCCCGGAAATCTTTCCCGGAAGGCGAAACCGACCGAACTCCACTGAGCGCAAGTGACCGCTGCCGACGTTTCCGGCTAGTCACAGAACTCTGCCAGACTCGCCGCCGCATACTCTTAACCATCAATAATATAGCACCGCAACACTATTTTTTCAAGTCAACCGGCTTGAATCGCGGTGCGATCTCCTGTATTTTGCGGTAATACGATTGCGCCCGTTTGGCGCCTGCCTGACGTTTGGGATCGCTTTTCAGCAGTTTCACGGCGATGTCGGCAAGTTTGGCGGCAATATCCACCCGCCCGCAAGTGTGGGCGATTTTGGCGTATTCAAGCGCATAAAGCCCCCGGGAGGTATCTTTTGCAAAACCTTTGGAACGCCATCCCATTTCCACCAGCGACAACACCAGCGGCAGGTCAAGTGATTCCGCCGGTCTGCCCATTTCCGCCATGGCAAACGCCATCAACACCCCCGGCTGATCGCGGAAATTCTGCTTGACCCGGACAAAGAAATCCGGCACCCGTTTGGCATGCGCCGGATGGCCCAGCAACCGGTATTCCGCCTCAAAAAACAGATGTTTGCCGGGATTTTTCCGCTGGGCCTCATGCAGCAGGGCAAATGCATCGTCAGCCCGGTTGAGTTTTCTGGTCAGCAGCAACACCTGGGCATTGAGCAGTTCCAGACTGTCGCAAGTTTTTTTCCACTCGCCATTGAGCAATTGGTACGCCTCGGCGAATTTCTGCTCTCTGACCGCTTTATTGACCGCATTGGTGAACTGATTTTTGCGGATCTCCTCTTTGAGATCGAATTTCCCGTCCAGACACTCCTGCAGGATCATCGGCAATGCCGCCGTCGCCCCGCTCCACAACAGCGTATTCTGACTGTCCAGCACCAGTGCGACCGGAGATTTGGCGGGCAATGCCACCGCATCGGCGATCGCATTTTTATTATCCGCATTGATGGGGAATCCCAACCGCAGCGCTCCGGGGAAGCGTTTGATCCGTTCTTTGCCGGCAATGGCAATTCCGGCAAAAGCGACCTGTTTGCGGAATTTTTCGGTCACGAGCGTGATCTTGGGAAAATCCGCCAGCGCCGCCTGATCCGGGCGCCAGATATACAATACCGCAAACTTTTTATTGCCGCGGATATCCGCAACTTTACGGAACGTGCCATCCATCCATTCCGGAGACGGCAGGGAATGTAATTTGCCGCCGATATCACACTTTTCCGCCGCCAGCACACTGCACGCCGCCAGCACGGTCAAAAACAGCGCCAAACGTCTCATTTTTTCGCTCCTTTGGATGCTTCAGCCGGCAGTTCCACATTGGGGATCTGGTCACGTTTTTCGATCCGGTAACGGGTGTAGAAACTATTGCCCCAGCCGATAAGTTTGCCGTCCTGAAACAAAAGCGGGAAACACTCATCCTCGGTGACAAAACCATCCAGCCAGTTGGTTTCAAAATAATAAAACCAGATATCCGGGCGGTTGAAACTCTCGTTTTTGACCGGTTCGCCCATAATCTCCAAAACCTGAGCTTTGGTCATGCCGACCCGCAAACGTTTGGAATTTTCCACGTTTTTCTGCGCAATTTTGACCGGATTGACCGACTCACACCCGGCGAACAGCAATGCTCCGCACACCAGCAGCAAACACCTTTTAACCATCATGCCATCTCCTTGTTTTCAGGAAAAATTTTATTGAAATCAAAACTTTTTACCAACTCATCCAAACACTCTTTCTCTCTCCGGCGCATCCGGCGGCGCGGTGCCGGAGTCAAATCATCTTCACCGGCGCTGTGCAGTAATCCATGCACCAGATAAAGTGCCAGCTCCCGGGAATATCCGCCTTCCCGGCGCTCACCCTCTCTGGCGGCGGCATCGGGATTAATAATCAATTCGATCATCGTTTCGCCCTCCTCCCACTCGTCAGCGGTGTCAAAATACGAGAATGTGATCACATCCGTCGTCCCCTCGTGACCGAGCAATTCCTCATTATAACGGGTCATCCCGGCATCACCGGTAAAAATCATATTCAAATCCCACACCGGTTCGGCGGGCAGTCCGGCACATTTCGCAGCGGCATCGGCGAAGCGGCGCAAGTCACTTTTCCGGGGTGCCGGGTGCCGGGGATTTTGCCACCGGCAATGCAATTGGATCATCTTTTTTCTCCTGTTGATAGGCAATGCGCCCATGATTGAAACTTATCAGATCGGCGATGAAACACTCTTTGACTAAAGACAACTCCTCCAGCGTGAGATCCGAATTGCGCAACTGACCGCCGCGCAATCTGCCGACAAAAATATCCCCGACCAGAGCTTCGACTTTCGCCGGAGTCGGTTTATTCAGCGAACGGCTCGCCGCTTCGCAGGCATCTGCCAGCGACAGGATCGTCAACTCTTTTTCCTGCGGCGGCATCCCGTCGTAGCGGAACATGGATTCCACCACCGGCGACGAATCCGGATTATTTTCCCGTTCTTTCAATGCCCGCTGGTAGAAAAATGAGATCAGGTCATCGCCGTGATGACTTAAAATCGCCGAACGGATAAAACTGTTCAACCGGTATTGACGTGCCAGCGCCAAACCCTCTTTGACATGACCGCGGATGATCCCGCAGCTGCGCTGGGGCGGCATGGCCAGATGAGTATTGGGGCTGTCCACGTTATTTTCCACGAAATACTGCGGCATGGCAAGTTTGCCGATGTCGTGAAACAATGCCGCCGCTTTGGCACGCAGGGGATTGGCTTTGATCGCTTTGGCGGCGTCCTCGGCCAGAGTTGCCACAGTCATGGAGTGGAACATCGTGCCGGGGGCTTCACGTTTGAGTTTCTCCAGCAGCGGGTGATTGTAGTCGCACAACACCATCAGCGACATATTCGTTTCGGCGTTGAAAATCAATTCAAATGCGAATACCAGCAGCAAGCCGCCGGTGGCACAGCAGAACGCATTGCCGAACAGGGCAAGCAGTGCCGCTTTCCAGACTCCGGCATCCCGGTAAGCGATCCAGACGTCGCTGTTTATCAGCGCCGTCAACAGCGCACTGCCGAAAAACACCCGCACGAAAAAGCTGCGGTAGTCAGTCACATCCCGCAACAGCAATGACATCAGTGCCGCGATCGCAAACCAGCGGAGCATCAATTCAAATGAACGGTCAGGCAGGATCATCATTGCCGTCAATGATGCCACCAGCACATTGCCGAAAAGCGCCGCCCGGTTGCCCAGCAATACCGATATCAGTGCCGCCCCCAGCGGCACCGGGATCATGAACAGCATCAGATCATAACGGTGCATCACCCCGGAACGGAAAAAGTAGAAAAACAGCTGCAATGCGCTGTAATTTGCCAGCGATGCAATGATTATCACCGCCCCGCCCAACGCAAATTTTCTCGTGGAACGGAAAATTTTGGGGTACATCCGGTACAGGAAAAACAGCGACATCATCATAATGACAAAGCATACCCCGATCCGCTGGTAAAATTCGGCGGCACCGAATCCCGGCGGCAGCGTTTCCCGCTCGGCTTTGAGCATGGCAACGTTTTCCTGCGTGATGATCTGGTTGCGCTCGATCAAAACTTCGCCGCGTTTTTTCTCTTTCACCACCGGCGCCACCGTCGCCGCCGCCTTTTCCCGGGCGTCAGTGGTGGCTTTTTCGTCATAAACGATCGTACCGGCAGCCAGCAGCGGCTGGAAACCGAGGATGAATTCGCCCCGGACGCCGTGTTCCAACTGCAGGGCATCGGCAAGTTTTTCCGCACTTTGTTTGCTGTCATCGGGCATCAACTGATACTCTCTGCCGTCAGCGGAGATCAGGTGCAGTTTTTTCAGATTTTCCGGCAGTTTGGCATCACTGCCGGCGATCCCCTGACGGAGTATGGCGTTGCACGCCTCCTGCCATTTGCCGCTGTGTTTGTTTACCGCTTTGATGATCTCGTCAAAATCGTACAATCCCGCCACAAAATCCGCACAGGGCGTGCGGGTTTCCGGAATAAATTTCTGTTTTGCCTGGGCAGCTTTTTCCCGTTGTTTCAGCACGGCGATAAATTCGTGAAAGAGCGTATTCAACTGCTGCTGTTTTTTCGCATCGACAATCGGAAG
>SUVU01000101.1 GCA_015061865.1 Lentisphaerota bacterium | reverse complement strand
TACCGTACTCGACCGTACCGGCGCAGAAGCAAGGCGCGAAAGTGCCCGCGATGCGCCACCGACGGTTAGATTTTATCACAACAAATGGGACAATAATTTTTTATTCAGCGGCGATGATGACCTGCCCGGCGAAATCGGTGATTTCCGCCACTTCCCGGTCGGTGATGATGCCGTCGATGCTTTCCGGAGACAGCGCCAGAAACGACTCGCCTTTACCGATTTTACCGCTGTCGCACAACATGATACAGCGATCGGCACACTTGCGGATCGCCCGGCAGATGGCGGCAGATTCCGCATCCCCGGAAAATGCTCCGGCACCGGGCAGAAATCCGTCACAGCTCAAAAATGCGATATCCGCATGAAACTGCCGGAAGTTATCCACCGATACCGGCCCGAAAAAGTCCAGATTTTCCACCCGGAACCTGCCGCCGACCAGATTGATCTCGATCTCCGGCACGCCGCCGAGAGTTTCAATGACCGCCAGCGCCGAGGTAATGATCCGCAGCGGGGCTTTTTCTTTCAGGCATGATGCCAGATTCCAGCAGGTCGTGCCGCTGTCGATGACCACCGTCATCCCCGGCGTGACCAATTGGGCGGCACGGGCGGCGATCCGCTGTTTCTCCCGGCGGAAAGATTCACTGCGCTGCTCAAATGTCCGTGCCACCAGGGATTTCTGCGCCACCGGACGGATGCTGCCGAAAGTACGGACGATCAGATTCATCTCCTCCAGTTTCAGCAAATCCCGCCGGATCGTGGCGATCGCAGCACCGGTCAGATCGACGATTTCCGCCACTTTCAATTCCTGTACCCGCTGCAATTCCGCCAATATCTGTTTTTTCCGGAGTTCAAAACCGCATCCCATAATCACATTCCTTTATTCAATAATTACCTTGCTTTACTGTAGCACAATTTATCCGGTTTTCAATCATAATCAGCAGCTTCGTGCCAAAAATCCGACCAATTTCTCCCCGGCGGCGGCAAAAGAATATTTTTCCCGTGCCGCATGAGCCCCCGCCGCCAGCTGTTGACGCTTCTTGCGGTCGGCAAGCGCCGTCAACGCCGCCACCCATTCCGCATCACTCTGCGCCAGAATTCCACATTCCGGAGTCAGCACCCGGCAATTTTCGCCCACCGGCGAAGCGACCGCCGGCAGCCCAGCCTGCATATAACGCAAGAGTTTATACGCCGATTTGCCCCGGGCAAACGGAGTATCAGGCAGCGGCATGATCCCCGCATGAGCGCGCGCCAACGCCGCAGCTTCAGCGGTTTCGCTCCACGGGATAAGTTCACAATCCACGCCGGGGATCACCGCATTGCCGCCGACGATCAGCAGTTTGAAATCAAGCTGCGCCGCCGCCAGCTGCAACGCCCGGCGGCGCTCCTGCAAAAACGCAAACGTCACCGGCGTACCGATCCAGACCAGCGTGAAGTTTTCCGCTTTGGCAACGGATGTTTCCGGCAGCGGCGGCGGCACG
Source organism: Lentisphaerota bacterium (assembly GCA_015061865.1). Taxonomy (GTDB): domain Bacteria; phylum Verrucomicrobiota; class Lentisphaeria; order Victivallales; family Victivallaceae; genus UBA1784. Next base: position 6,279 of record SUVU01000101.1, on the reverse strand, counting down.
GTCGGCAGATAGAGGATATTGCGGTTGTACGGTGCAAACAGCTCCTGCAATACCGCATTGGCGACGATCACCCCGGCGGCATGGGAGGCCAGCTGAAAATATTTACGGCGCAAATGCGGAAACTTCCGGTAGCGCACCGTCACATCATCGTCGAAATTCAACACATATTTGCGGCGGGCAAGAAATTTTTTCTCCATAAAATACGGCAGATACGGCAATAATTCGTATTCGATCAGCGCCGGGATCTCCGGCTTGCTCCGCCGCATGGCATCCCGGCGGCGTCCCCACGCCCGGAACAGCGCCGTCAGACTTTTACTGCCGGATAAATAAAGATTACGCAAATACTCATCATCAAAAAAATTATCGCACGTCACCTGATACCCGGCACGCTCCAACACCGGAATAAACTGCATGAAACGCAGTCTGCTGGATGCGCCCAATCCGGCGTAACGTGTCCACATCGTCAACGGTTTCATAAAGTTTTCACCTTGACCTGACCATCGGCGAAGCGGATATTCAACGGCGTATCCGCCGGCAGGTCACTGCTGACGACCAGTTTTTTGCCGCTGTCGTCAAAGACCATCGCATAACCGCGCTCCAGCTGGCGCTGGGGGTTGAGCGTATTCAATGCCGCCATCGCCCGTTCCAGCCGGTGCGAATTATTTACCAGCTGCAATTTAGCTCCGCCGGCGAGCCGGGTTTCCAGCTCATCCAGATATTGACGGCGCAGATCCACTACCCGCCGGGGTTCGTGAAACACCGTACTGCCGGCGATCCGTTCCAGCCGGGCACGGCTGGCAGCCAGACGGTTGGTGACGGCATACTCCATATCTTTGATGCTCCGTTGGAGCCGGGAAGTGATCTCATCGTGTCTGCCGATGACCAGTTCCGCCGCCGCCGAAGGGGTCGGCACCCGCAAATCCGCCACAAAATCGCAGATGGTGAAGTCGATCTCGTGACCGACGGCACTGATGACCGGGATCCGGCTCCGGGCGATCTCCCGGGCGAGGATCTCCTCATTGAAGCACCAGAGATCCTCCATACTGCCGCCGCCCCGGGTGACGACAATGACATCCGCCCCGCCGGTACGGTTGAAAAATCTCACTCCGGCGGCGACTTGCTCCGCCGCCCCTGCCCCCTGCACCTGCGCCGGATAAATTTTCACACACACATTGGGGAAACGGCGGTTGAGTATCTGCAAAAAATCCCGGATCGCCGCCCCGGAGGGGCTGCTGACCACGCCGATACTGCGGGGAAGCAGCGGGATCGGCTTTTTGCGGGACTGGTCAAACAAACCTTCTTTGGCAAGGAGCTGTTTCAACTCCTCAAACCGCTGCTGCAGCCCGCCCAATCCGGCAGGACGGAGTTTTTTGATATTGAACTGATATTCGCCCCGGACATCGTAAACTGAAAGATTGCCGAAAACCTCCACCAGCGAACCGTTATCCACCCCCAATTCCCGGCATTGTGCCGCCCCGCCGAACCAGCAGGCACGGATCTGGGAACGGTCGTCTTTCAGCTGAAAATAGGCGTGACCGGAACGGTGCAGTAAAATCGAGCCGATTTCGCCGCCCATCCAGAACGGCAGAAATGCCCCTTCCAGCGTATCTTTCACCGCTTTATTTACTGCGCTGACGCTCCAGACCGGCTCATCCATGGACACCCCGGCTCATTTGGCGGCAACTGCCGGACGGATGTAGACCATTTTATCGGCATCGTTGTCAAATTCGCTCTCATCATCCACAAATGCAGATAAATCCGGTTCCACGACCGTGAAAGCGACTTTGCCCGCCAATAATGCTTCCAGCGCCGGGGCATCTTTGGCAAATGCCGCCAGACGCATGGGGTGTTGGGCGAAATACTCCTCCGCCGCCGGGGCGGTCAGGATCAATTCATCACCGGCAGGCTGCAATTTGCCGCCGTTATTGCGGACGGTGAAACAGAGCAGTTCTTTGTTTCTGCCGTCATAAATGCACCCGACGGTTTCGCCCTCAGCGACCTGCAATGCTTTTGCCAGTGCCGGCGCTCCGGGCAGACAGCGGAAACGGATTTTGTCATTGCCCGCAGCCCAACCTGCCCCCAATGCCGCCGCCACCCGCAAAAAGGTGAAACTTCCCGGCCCGGCGCCGAAACTCCACCGGGGGACATCAGTTAGAGTTTTACCGCATTTCGCCAGCTCGGATGCCACGAAATCCGGCATCTGCGAAGCATCACGCGGCTGCATGACACACTCCGCCTGATGCCGCAAAATTTTATCCTCAAAAAGAGCGAAAACCAACTTCCCCGGCTGGGGATCCAGAACACCGTGAAACATACTGCACCACCTTTATTTACGCAATACTCTTGCGACCAGTTCCGCTTCGCTCTCCGCCGGACGGAAGTCGATGACATCATCGCCGCAAACCACCACTTCAGCGGGCATCGGGCGGAGGTTGTAAACCGACCCCATGGAGTAGCAGTACGCCCCGGCGTTGCCGATGGCAAGCAGATCATACTCCCGGATCTCCGGCAATTCCCGCTGTTCGGCGAAACGGTCGCCGGTCTCACAAATATTGCCGCACACATCATAAAGCGCCGGTTTGCCGTCCGGATTGGTGAGATTGGTGATTTTGTGATACGCCCCGTACAGCACCGGACGGATCAGCTGCGGAAATCCGGAATTGCACCCGGCAATAGTGCGGGAACGGTTGTGTTTGATCGTATTGACCTCGATGACCAATGTCCCGCATTCCGCAGCAAGATATTTCCCCGGCTCAAAGCGCATCAGCAGTTTTTTGCCGTATTTTTCGCAGAACGCATCAAATTTAGCCGTGATCTGCCGCCCCATTCCCACATAATCGATGCGCGCCTCATCCTCCCGGTACGGGACTTTGAAACCGCCGCCGAAATCCAGAAATTCCAACTCGCCGAAACGCTCCGGCGTGGCGATCGCCATTAAATTATCCATGCTTTTAAGCACCGATTCCGCATGCTGCAAGCCGCTGCCGGTGTGTTCATGCAGACCGATGATATGCAGATTTCCCGATGCGGCGATACGGGCGGCTTCGTCGGCATCGTCCAGCAGGATCCCGAATTTGGTCAAATCCCCGCCGGTCATGGTCATAGCATTGTCACCGTCGCACACATCAGGGTTGAAACGCAGACAGATCCGGCTGCCCGGATGGGAAACGGCACACTTTTTCAGCCGGGAGAGCGAACCGATATTCACGGTCACGCCGCTTTGCATCACCCGGTCAAATTCGGCATCGGTCATGTTATTGGCAGTGTAAATTATCCTCTCTTTTTCAAATCCCAATGCCAGCGCCAGTGCGACTTCACCGGGGCTGACCGCATCGATCCCGGCACCGGCATCACGCAGCAGTGTCAGCAACGCCGGATTGTAATTGGCTTTCAGCGCATAATGCACCCGCAGCGCCTCCGAGGGGATGAAACGGAACAGATCCCGGTAACGCTCCACCATCAGCGCTCCGTCATACACAAACAGCGGAGTGCCGTATTCCCGTGCCAGTGAAACAAGTTTTGCTTCAGAAATCATTATTGCAATTCCTCAATATTGGATTAAAATTTGCTCTTACCTGCCGGGGATGGATTTATCCGGCTGGATCCGGCGCTCCGACGGCAAAATCGGACGGATCGCCATGGAACAGATCGGGATTTCAGCAGTCAGGTCATCCTCAAAATGAAATTCGATCAACCGCCCCGGCGTGCGCCACAATACCACCGCCGACCCGAAACGGTCGCCCCGGTACTGAACCCGGAATTCCGGCTCATGGCGTTGGGCATAATCGCTCTCGATCATGGTGATCAAACCTTTTTTGACATGCTTGGCCAGCGACCGCCGGGAAATGTCGATCAGATTTTCCCGCTGACTGCTGCTCAATGCCGCATAGCGTTCGCCATCGACGTCCACATAAGTCGTACACCCGGCAAACAGAAAAATCAAAGCTGAAAACCACAGGATCTGTTTCATACCCACTCCTTTTTAACGTTTCAACTGATGGAACCGGATAAGTTCGTTCAGCCAATTATTCAACGTGTCATAATATTTATCCGGACACTCCGGCAGCGGCGAATTGTCGATCCCCGCCGCCACGAGATTTTCCATAAACTCATTCTGGGCGGCGCTGGAACCTTCCGGCAGCATCCCGTTTTCGTAGAGAAATGCCGTTTTTATCACCACCGAACACTGCACTAAATTCCAGGATGTTTCATCCGCCAGCGCCAGATTGCCCAGCACCGAACGCAACGAGTCATAAGTATACGGCTGCGGCTCCCCCGGCGGCATATTATTCAGCAGAAATGCCCCGATTTTACCCGCCATCAAAAAGTGCCGGGGCTGGTCGGCAAGCGGTGAAAAATCAGTGAGCAGATCGGCTTTTTTGGCGGTATACAACTCCTGCGGAGTCTCTTTATCCTCAAATTCGATCTCCAATTCCCGGAAAAGATCCGCCTGCGGCGTTTTGCCGGATTGCGCCCCGTGCAGAATAAATGAGATCCTGCCGTAATCCGGGTTCACCCCGCGCAGCAGCAGCGCAGACTCCCGGTACGGGCGCTTGTCAAGGACGATAAATGGTCCGGAAATAATCACCGCACACCCCGATTTCAGGCATCAAGCTGTTTTTTCAGCTCCGCCACGACCAGACCGGGGTTGGCTTTGCCTTTGGTAAGTTTCATCACCTGACCGACGAAAAACTGCAGAATTTTCGCATTGCCGGCTTTATACTCTGCCAGCTGTTTGGCGTTATTCTGCAATACTTCCGTGACCGCCCCGGCGATCGCAGAGGTGTCGCTGACCTGCGCCAGACCTTTTTCGCTGATAACGGTATCGGCATCTTTGCCGGTGGCAAACATTTCGGGCAGAACGTCTTTGGCGATCTTGCCGTTGATTTTGCCGGAGTCAATGGCATTGACCAGACCGGCAAGTTTTTCCGGAGTCACCGGGCAATCCGCCACCGACACCCCGGCTTCACCGGTGAGTGCGAGCAAGCCGGAAATGATCCAGTTCGCCAGATTTTTCGGATTTTTCACCAGTTTCGCCGCCGCATCGAAATACGCCGCCAGCACTTTGTCCGCCGTCAGCACTTCAGCATCGTAAGCTGTCAAGCCGTAATCCGCACAGAAACGCTGGCGTTTGGCTTCGGGCAATTCCGGCAGCGTGGCACGGATCGCCTCGATCTCTTCATCAGTGAATGTCACCGGCATCAGATCCGGTTCGGGGAAGTAACGGTAATCATGGGCGGATTCTTTGGTACGCATCAGGTAACTTTCGCCGCGATCGTCATTCCAGCCGCGGGTCTCCTGTTTCAAAACCACCCCCTGATCCAGCAACTCCGCCTGACGCTCGATCTCAAAATCAATGGCACGGTGGACCGCCCGGAAAGAGTTGAGGTTTTTCAACTCGATTTTTGTACCGAATTTCTCCGTCCCGACCGGACGCAGCGAAATATTCACGTCACAGCGCATCTGACCTTTTTCCATATCGCAGTCACTGATCTCACCGAAACGCATGATCTCTTTCAGATTGGTCAGGTAAGCGTACGCTTCATCGGCACTGCGCAGATCCGGCTCACCGACGATCTCCATCAGCGGCACCCCGGCACGGTTGTAGTCCACACCGCTTTCCTGCCGGAAATGGGTCAGTTTGGCAACGTCCTCCTCCAAATGGATGCGGGTGATGCCAACGGTTTTTTCCGGCAGCGGCGCCCCGGAAAATCCGGTTCCGGACAGTTTCATGGAACCGTTGGAGCAGAACGGCAGATCAAACTGGGAGATCTGATAGTTTTTGGGCATATCCGGATAAAAATAGTTTTTACGGTCGAATTTGCTGAATTTGGCAATCGTACAACCGGTGAGCAGACCGGCTTTGACCGTCGCCATGATCGCCGCCTGATTGGGTACCGGCAAAACTCCGGGATAACCCATGCAGACCGGACAGACATTGGTATTGGGTTCAGCACCGAATTCATTGGCGCAGGAACAGAACATTTTACTGGCAGTACGCACCTGCACATGAACTTCCAGACCGATAACAGCTTCGTATTTCATAGTTGGGATATTCTCCTGTGATTATAAACATTATTATCCGAAAATAATATAGCACGCAAAACCGCTTTTCTCAAGTACAATTGCCGCTTTTTTTGCCGGGGCTCACGCCGAACCGCATCCATTCAAAACGTCCGCAGACTGCAAACCCTGATTGAGCCCCAGCGAAGCGAAGGGCGAGACAACAAAGGTGCCAACCGGCACCGAGGGGGTTCCGGGGGAAACTTCCCCCGGATG
>SUVU01000100.1 GCA_015061865.1 Lentisphaerota bacterium | reverse complement strand
CGCCGGGATCGCCGCCAATGTGCCGACCCGGAGAAGCAAATATAAAGTCGCCGCCGCCGGGTTTTGGCGCAACGAGCGCAGCCGTAAAGGTGCGGAAATCGTCAAAACCGCTTTGGTGGTGATGTACGATGATGCGGCATATTGTTTCTCTGACTGCGCCGGCAGGGATGAGAGGATCGCCAATATCCGCCAATTACAGGAGCAGAAAGAGCTTCTGGAAGCGGATATCCGCCGCAATGAGCCGCATCTGGCGGCGGCAGATGATCTTTTCAGCGAATTCAGGTCTTGGGATTACAGCGCCAGTACCAATGGCGAATACCGTAAACTCTGCCGCAAATTGGATAAAGAGATCAAACTGCTCACGCAGGGCAGCAAACTTGATTACATCCGCCGTGCCGGAAATGCTGATTTGTGCTATCTGGCAGTTCCGGAGGGCTTGATCGACCCGGAAATGATCCCGCAGGAGTGGGGCATCGTCGAATTAAATAACACCGGTAAACGCTATAAATTGATCCGTGAAGCGGAGAAATTGGAAAACGTCACTCCCGCCGGCAGAATGGTGCTGGCGCTGAATATCGCCCAAACCGCTTCCGGTGCGGTGCGATTCTGCGCCGGAGTCGATGCCGACGGCAAGTTCCGGCGGCTTCCCAAACGCCGCAAATTATTGTAAGGAGGATTGTTCAACAGCAGAAGCAAGATCAAAAATCGAAGCAAGGACTTCAAATCGGTATACGTTCGAAAACGCCAATAGTAGAACATATAAAACCAGCAGTTTTGGAGCACCTGTGTCTGTATATGGACACAGGCGTTCTCTGTTTGCATGGTTTTATGGGTGTATTGGCGTACCTCGAACGTAGTGTGAACAGGAACGCCTTTTTTATGAGGTGATTTCAAAAGTTCTCAAAAATTCTTAAAAATTTCCGTTGCGATCTGAATCCGGAGCGTTTTCGGCTGGTTACTTATCAGTAGCCGCCTCAAACTACCGGCTCCATCTCCTCAACGTCTGATTTTTAATTTCTTTTTGATTGACTTTTTCAATCACCTCTTGAGGTGACTTTCAAAAGTTCTCAAAAACGTTGAAAATTTCCGTTGTGATCTGAATCCGGAACGTTTTCGGCTGGTTACTTATCAGCAGCCGCCTCAAACTACCGGCTCCATCTCCTCAACGTCTGATTTTTAATTTCTTTTTGATTGACTTTTTCAATCACCTCTTGAGGTGACTTTCAAAAGTTCTCAAAAACGTTGAAAATTTCCGTTGCGATCTGAATCCGGAGCGTTTTCGGTTGGTTACTTATCAGCAGCCGCCTCAAACTACCGGCTCCATCTCCTCAACGTCTGATTTTTAATTTCTTTTTGATTGACTTTTTCAATCACCTCTGAAAGCGTTTTGCATTATTATAAATAAATTCGCAAAACAAAACGATATGTTTTCAGAAAAAGATTTTTTCGCCGCCGGTGATCTGGAGGTGCTGTATCAGTTGGGATTGAAGTATGCCAGAGGGGAGCTGGTGACAGAAAATCCATTCAAGGCAGCAAAATTAATGAGGCAAGCCGCAGAGCAGGGACATGCTGAAGCTCAATTTGTACTCGGAGTATTTTATTATGTCGGTATCGGAGTCCCGGTCGAGCGTTGTGAAGCGCAGCGGTGGTTCTGCAAAGCGGCGGCACAAGGAAATAAACCGGCACAACAGACCTTGCAGATCCTGGGCGAAACGTGGTAAGTTACTGCGGAAAAATACAGTATAAAGCTGCAAAACGGATTTTTGAGGTAACTCAAAAATCCGTTTTGCGTTTAAAGTTTTTTGTAAAAGAGAGAGCGCGAGAGAGAAATAAACTTTTTTTCAAAAAAGGTTTTTCTCTCTCGCACACCTGCTGTTTAACAAATTTAACCGTTACGGCGGACGGCGAGAAGTTCGACGTCAAAGATCAGCGTGGAGTGGGGCGGGATATCGTTTCCTGCGCCGTGGGCGCCGTATCCGAGGCGGGAGGGGATGAACAGGCGGTATTTGGCGCCGGTTTTCATCAGCTGGAGGGCTTCGGTCCAGCCGGCGATGACCTGATCGACGGGGAATTCGATGGGTTCGCCGCGGGCGATGGAGCTGTCAAAGACTTTGCCGTTGGGGAGTTTGCCCTCGTAGTGGACTTTAACGATATCGTGGGCGCCGGGTTTTTCGCCGGAGCCTTCTTTCATGACCTGATATTGCAAACCGGATTTGGTGGTGATGACACCGGCGGTTTTGGCGTTTTCCTCAAAGAATTTTTTTTCAGCGGCGAGGATTTCGGCGCTGCCGGCATTTTTTTTGGCTTCGACTTCCTGAAGCATCTGCTGCAGTTTGCGCATCTGGTCGCCGTATTCGGAGTTGGTCATTTTGAGTTCACCGCCATTGAGCAATTCGGCGACGGCGTTGCCGAGCAGGGGCAGATCGACTTTGACCGGCAGCTGCTGGATGCTGGTGGCGAAATTGAGTGCCAGCGCGTATGCGAGGCGATCGGAATCGGTTTTTAATTCTACAGCCATAATAAATCCTCTTGTTAGATGGTTGCGATCATGGGGAATAATATAGCATGACAGGCGTAATTTCTCAAATCGTAATCCGAAACTTTGCCTGAATATCTCTGGCAAAAACGGAAAAATGGCAGTTTTTGCTGTTTTTAGAGGAAATTTTCAAAAAAAATGGTTTTTTTGCAGAAATTCGCTTGTAATTTTCAAAAATGGATGTATCTTATGTAACTGTTGACAGCGATGATATCGCGGTTGACAAACGAATAAGACATGGCGCGGGGGAGTAGCTCAACTGGTTAGAGTGCCACCCTGTCACGGTGGATGTTGCGGGTTCGAGTCCCGTCTCTCTCGCCATCTTTTACAGAAACGGTATCAGTTAAAACTGGTGCCGTTTTTCTTTTATCATTCCGGTATAAAAAACTCCGGAACGTCTGTTCCGGAGGTCGTGCGAATATCAGATGGTTATTTCTGCCCCAGTTTGATAAAGTCAAAGTAATATCTGCCATTGACCCGTATCGTGAGTTGTTTCACACGATTGATCGCGTTATCTTTCATCACAGGATTTTTCAGAATTTGCTGCATTTTAGCAGACATGGCTTCTGTGTCATCGTCACTGAGCATTTTTTTGCGGAGGTCTGCTTTGGCTGCTGCTGCCGATCCGGTTTCCTTGATCATCTGATTTTTGTTGCCGGGCGCACAAAGACTCCAAAGGATGTCAACATTTTTGTATGCAAGCGATTTGATAAATGCTTCAGCGGCGGCTTCAGCGGTGGGATAACCGTTGCCGGGGATGGGGGTGGCTTTGAGATCTGCACTGCAGACAAAGAGCATGAGTGCGCTCAAACACGCGACAGCGAGAGATTTTTTCATTTTCTTTTTCCTTTTGGTGGGTTGGTTGTTCCCTCATACAGGGTATTGGTAATTAAAATACCACGTTTTGGTATTTTGTCAAGAGCGATAAAAGAAAACCCTCCGGAACATCTGCTCTGGAGGGGGCTGAATGTTTTTTTATGGCAGGGCGAAAGCTGTTTGGCTTGACTTCAAACTGAAAATGGTATATATTTGAAACAAAACCAAGACCCAACCCCGGAAAAAAGAGGTGAAATATGTACCAGGCATCAGATTTTGATATTATTGATATGCACACGCATCCGTTTTTATCTTCGGAGCAGGTCATCGGGCAATATTGGAAGCCGGAGTCGATCACCGATTTTGTCCGGGAAATGAATAAAGTCGGGATTTATAAATTTGCCGGTTCAGTGATTTACAATACCAAAGGCGAATTTGACTTCAACGCCATTGCCAAACTCAATGCCGATGCCCTGCGTATCCGTGACCGATATCCCGATGCCTACATCCCCGGTATCCACGTTCACGGCGCCTATCCGCAGGAGTCCTGCGCCATGCTCCATAAAATGTACGCTCAAGGCGTGCGGCTGATCGGGGAACTGGTGCCGTACAGCCTCGGCACCGGTGAATATGCTTCGGATGGGATGCTTGAAATTTTCCGTGAAGCCGAAAAACTCGGCGTTCTGGTCAGTATTCACGGCTGCTCCGAGGACAAAATCGCCCCGGTACTGCTGGCTTGCCCCAAATTGCAAGTAATTTTGGCGCATCCCGGCGATACTGCCGTTGCGTTGGAACGGTTTGAATTTGTTTCCCGCTACGATAATCTTTATATTGATATATCCGGTACGGGCATGTTCCGCTGGGGGATGCTGCGCTACGCGATCGACACCTGCGGCGTAAACAAGATCCTTTTCGGTTCAGATATGCCGGTGTGCAGTCCGGGCATGAATCTGGGCGGCGTGTTGTCAGAAAATCTCACCTTTGAGGAGTTTAAGCTCGTCCTCGGTGATAATTTCCGCAATATGCTTAACTCATTACGCTAAAACCGGCAATATCAACTCTGCCGGGTGTGCGGCATCGTGATATATCGTGTGACAGCTGGTGCGCAGTTCCGTATCGTGCATTGGCGTGTTTCCGGTATTGGCGTTGCGCTCAAATGCTGGGAATTCCTGTCCGCACAACTCCAGCCGGAGCGCATGACCGGGCAGAAATTTCACCGCCGTATCGCCGAGATCGATCTCAAATTGGTAAATTTTTCCCGGGGTGAGCAGTTCCGTGGTATGCAGTGACTTGGCAAAACGCGCCCGCACCATGCCGGTCGTCAGCAGCATGCTTTTGCCATCCGGGGTGACATCGGTGATCGTGGCAAAAAAGTCGGTATCCGGGGTCGTCGCCGAGGCGAAAAAGCGCAGTTTGACATTCCCGGTGACGGTCAGGGGATCGGTGAATTTTTCACTGGTGTAGACCAGCATATCAGTACGTTTTTCCATATAACTGCGATCATAACACCCGGCGGCAAGAGTATTGCCGCGCTGGGAAGTTACCGGATCCGCCGGATTGCTGATGTATTGATCCGGCAGCTCCGTCTGCGGCGGGACGGCGTTGATAATACCATCGCCATTAAGAGTATTGGCATTGCCGCCGGAGTGCAGATAAAACGTTTGAGAGGTCGTTCCCTGCGGCGGCCAGGTGTCGGCATCATGCCATTTGTTTTCACCCAGCAGGAAATATTTGACCTGTTTTTCGCCGGGCAGGGGATCAGATGCCGGATCATTGAGCAGACCGGTGAGGAATTTTTCTTCGCGCGGCAACAGCTCCCGGTAGTCGTTCTCTGCTCCGAAAAGTTCCGGATTCAGCAAGCCGGGATGTCCCCACGGACCGAGGGTCAAGCGGGAGAAATTCCTTGCTTCAGCAGTCGCACCACGCTGTTGCAGCAGCTGAAAACTCTCGATAGTTTCCTGTTTGAAACCATCAAACCAGCCGCCGGAAACAAATGCCGGAGCGCTGAATTTATCAAATCCGGCATCGTAATCTTTCAACGCTTCGCCGGGAGCAGCAGTTCCGGCGATGAAATCCCGGTAGACCGGCAATGGATTGCCGTAGCCGGCGAAAAGATCCGCTTCCACCGCCGGCAGGTGGCTGGACATTTGCATGGCGATATAGTCCGGCACATTTTCATAACCGTAGGTGCGGCGGTGATACATCGAGATCGGCCAGTGTTGGGCAAATGAAAGCGCCGCACCGCCACCTTTGCGGGCAGCCGTGAAACAGCTGTAAAGCGGGGCTACCCGGGGGGAGATCCCCACCAGCGGATTATCCGCCGCCCGCATCGCACACCACTGTACCCAGCCGGGGTAACTGGAGCCGAGCATGGCACAGCGGCCGTTGAACCAGGATTGGGTTTTCAGCCATGCAAAGAAGTCTTCGGCATCGTTTTTTTCCACGTCCCGGTCAGAAGGATGAAAAACTCCGCCTTCGCTGAAACCGGTGCCGCGGCACGCCTGCATAATGTAAATACAGCGGTGTTTCAACGCCAGTTGAGAGGGCAGATCCAGCCACGTCGTCCGGGAATACGGGGTGCGAAAAAGCAATACCGGAGCTGTTTCAGCCATTTCCGGAGGGAAAAATATCTGGGTATGCAATTTTACCCCGTCACGCATGGGGACTTTGACAGTTTTTATATCACAGCAGACATCAAACAGTTTCAGTTCCGGCATGGAAACGTTGTATACATCTTTGCTCATGGTGAGGTTATCCTTTGAAATTTTTTTGCTGACGCAATTTATCCCAGTATTCCAAACGGCGGCGGATCTCGCGCTCAAAACCACGCTCTACCGGATGGTAAAACGATTTTCTGCCCATGGATTCCGGGAAGTAATCCTGCCCGGAAAACCCCTCCGGCGTATCATGGTCATAGATGTAATTTTTACCGTAGCCCAACTCTTTCATCAATTTCGTCGGTGCATTGAGAATGTGCGCCGGCGGCGTGAGCGAGGAGTATTCTTTGGCACATTTGCGTGCGGCGATCCAGGCGGTTTCTGTGGCATTGGATTTGGGTGCAGTGCCGAGATAAATAATCAATTCAGCGATCGCCAATTCCCCCTCCGGCGAACCGAGCCGGTCGTAACTGTCCCATGCCGCCAGCGCCAGCTGCAGTGCCTGCGGATCGGCAAGACCGACATCTTCCGAGGCAAATCTGGTCAGCCGCCGCAGCAGATATTTGGGGTCTTCGCCGCTGTCGATCATCCGTGCCGCCCAGTAAAGAGCCGCATCGGTATCCGAGCCGCGCAGAGATTTATGCAATGCGCTGATGAGATTATAGTGGCCTTCACGGTCTTTGTCATATATCGGCGCACGTTTCTGCACGACTTTCAGCAATGAATCCAGATCGAGAATTTCATTCATAGCGGTCAGATCATAGACCGTTTCGAGCAGATTGATGAAGTATCTGCCGTCGCCGTCGGCAAGTTCGATCAGCATTTGTCTGGCTTCCGGAGTGATCGGCAGTTCCCGGTGCTGCAATTTTTCCGACCGGGTGATCAGCTGCTCCAAAGCGGCGGGATTCAGCGGTTTGAGAGTGAAAACTTTGCACCGGCTCAGCAAGGCGCTGTTGAGTTCAAAGGAGGGATTTTCAGTCGTTGCCCCCACCAGTACCACGGTGCCGTTTTCCACATAGGGCAGAAATCCATCCTGCTGGGCACGGTTGAAACGGTGGATCTCGTCAATGAATAACAGCGTGCCTTCGCCGTAATTGCGGTATCTTTCGGCTTCCTCAAATGCTTTACGCAAATCCGCCACGCCGGAAAAAACTGCTGACAGCGCTGCAAATCTCATACTGGTCTGATTTGCCAGTATCCGTGCCAGAGTGGTTTTGCCGCATCCCGGCGGGCCCCAGAGGATGAAACTGGAGAGTTTGCCGGAATCGATCATCCGCCGCAGCGGCGCCCCATCGCCCAATAACTCCTCCTGACCGACGATTTCGCTGATGTCAGTCGGACGCATCCGGTCAGCAAGCGGACGGGAAACGTTATCGGCAAATAACGATTGCTGCATGAGTTACCCCTCCTGCTGCCAGAGCGAGTAGGGAAAACGGCTCAATGAGCGGTTGGTAAATCTGAGATCACCGGAAATTTCGGCGCCGATCCACTCCGGCAGGTCAAAGTCGGTGTCCGGATCGGGAAGTTCGATTTCCGCCGTGAATAATGGCGCATTGTCGCCGAGATATTCGTCCACTTCCCAGATCAAGCCGTCTTCAGCCGGGATGATGTGACGGAACTTTTCCACCGGCGGATAGACGGACAGCGAAGAGAGCATTTCGCTGGCATCCTCCAGCGGAATGGGGTACTCGTACTCGTTGCGCACCAAGCCGGTGGCTTTGCCTTTAATGGTCAGAAACGAGTACGAGTACCCCATTC
>SUVU01000099.1 GCA_015061865.1 Lentisphaerota bacterium | reverse complement strand
GGAACGGCTTGGGAGTACACGGTGAAGTGAACTTACTGCTGTTGAACGAAACAGATTTTTTTGCGCCGGGATTGGTAAAACTCTCTGACCGGCGTTTTTTGCAGTTGCGTGACGTGATCGGCCTGGCGGCGGAGAAAAGTTTCCGTGCCGGAGTCGTCGGCGGTCAGGTCGGTACGGCGCAGGTGGTGGAGTTTGATGCGGACAGTGTGACGTTGAGCGTGGCGCTGGAGCAGGAGCCGCCGCCGGATAACGGGATCACGCTGGTGTGCGCACTGCCCCGGCCGCAGACATTTCATAAAGTTTTGCATTGTGCGCTGACCATGGGCGTCAAAACGATATACTTCATCCACTCCCGCAAAGTGGAAAAAAGCTACTGGGATGCCTCGGTGCTGGCTCCGGAAGCTGTGGATAAAGAGATCCGTCTTGCATTGGAGCAGTGCGGAGATACGATTTATCCGCAAATCGAGTACCGCAAACGGTTCAAACCTTTTGTCGAGGATGAATTGCCGCAGTTGATACAGGAGGTGGACGGTGCATTTTTCGGTCATCCCCGTGCCACGGCCAAAGTTCCGTCACTGCCCGGCAAACGTCTGGTGCTGGTCGTGGGGCCGGAGGGGGGATTCAATGAATTCGAAAATAATCTGCTGGCAAGTGTGGGCGTGACGCCGGTAACTCTGGGCAGCAGGGTATTGCGGACAGAATTTGCGTTAGCGGCGTTGTTGGCAAAATTAAGTTGAGGTTAAGCATGATTGCGGTGCGAGGGGAAAACTGGAAACGGAATCTGTTGGTAGTGTGGTTGTCGCAGTATATCGGGATGATGGGTTTCGGTTGCGCGATGCCGTTTATTCCGATGCTGCTGCGTGATAAATTGGGGATCACCGACGATTCGCTTCGTGGAATGTATGTGTCGATGTACCAGTTCTGCGGCATGATCAGTTTGTGCGGCGCCCATTTTGTCTGGGGATTGATTGCGGACAGATTCGGCTATAAAATCATGCTGCTGCGGGCGTGTGTGGCGTCGGCGGTGATGTTTCCGATGCTGGCGTTTGCGCCCAATATCGGCGTATTGTTGGCGTTGCGGTTTCTGACCTCGTTTTTCTCCGGGACTTATAATGCGGCTCAAACACTGCTGTTGACCACGACGCCGCAGGATAAACACGGGTTTATGCTGGGAGTTTTGAGTACGGCGCTGCACAGTGGTCACATGAGTGGTTATCTGGTTGGCGGATTTATTGTGGAATACTTCGGCTATGATGCGGCATTTTTCACCTGCGGGGCGATGTATGCGATCGCGGCGGTGATGGTGCAGGTATTTACGTATGACAAATTTGACCGCAAGCAGGTCAAAATCCGGAGCAAAAAGCAGAAGTTCCCGCTTCGGGATATTTTGAGTCCGGCGGTGTTTTCGCTGTTGGCACTGTTTCTGATCATGGGGGTGTCACGGCGGATTGATGAGCCGTTTGTGGCGATGCTGGTCGAGGTGGTTCACGGTCAGGAAAAGCAGGCATTTTTCACCAGTATAGTCAGTTCCGGTGCCGCGATCGGGGGCTTTCTGGCCGGATTGATTTTCGGCAGGTTGTGTGATAAAATTGCTGCGCCATTGCTCTTTTATCCGTTACTGGCGGTGGGGGTAGTGTGTGTGTTGGGACAGGCATTTACCGATAATATCTGGATGTTGCTGGGGTTGCGGAGTATGGCATCTTTTGCCTGCGGCGGTCTGGTGCCGGTACTGCAGGTGATGCTGGCGCGCAATACCGACCCGGATTTCCGGGGAACATTTTTCGGGATGTCCAGCAGTTTGAGTACCGCCGGCGGGGTGATTTGTGCGCTGCTCAGCGGGACGATCGCATATTACTTCAATGTCCGCATGATCATGGTTGCATCGGCGGTGCTGTTGTTTATGATGGGGCCGTTGGCGCTGTATTCATTCAGTCAGCTGCGCCGCCGGGCGGCGCAGCAGCAGTGAACTGACTTAAATATCTGATTTTCTGCGGTTGCACTCCTGACAGAGCATTTGGCAGTTTTCGGCAACGGTTTTGCCGCCTTTGCTCCACGGGGTGATGTGGTCAGCCTCCATTTGGTCGATCTCAAAATGCTGACCGCAATGGGGGCAGATACCCTGTTGCTGTTCATAGACGGTACGTCTGGTACGGTTGTCAAATGCCCGGATGGATAAAAGACTTTCCCGGCGGGTCAATACATAAAAGAAAATACCTTTTTTATTGGTCACGTCATCATCTGCCATCAACTCGCAAATTTCGGTTTCGATTTTGGCGGTGTCAAAGACCTTATCTTTATAAATATTATAAAGCACTCCCCATTCAATGCCTTTCATTTCCTTGCGATAGTTGACGAAGGTATTTTCCACCCAGTCGATGACGTTGCGGAAATAAAAGAAAAGTTCATTGGCGTTGGGATCGTGCTGATGCAGTGACATATATTCGCAGATTTCGCCGCAGTTGATCCACTTCATAGCGGTTTCCAGATAATCCTGCCGGATGGGGGTGCCATTCAGATATTTGCTGCCGTGCCGGTATGCGGGGCAGTTGCTTTTGCTGAATTTGAGTTTGGCATCGCTCAACCACGGGCCGGTGTAAACGGCGTTTCTCAATTCCTGATCGGTCAGTTTTTCCCCGGCAATATTGATGATTTTGAACCAGTCAAGTTTTTCTTTGTCATTGCCCTCGCAGAAATAAACCAGCACTTTATAGTCAAGTATCTGCTGTTGTTCGGTGGCGGTCAGGTTATGAAAAAAGCGGTTGTTCAAGGAAAAATCGCCATTCACATACTGGCAGAAACTGATCGTGCGCTGCTGTCCGTCCAGCACTTCAAATTCGTTATCGGAATTTTTGACCCAATACATGACATTTAAAGGACGCTTCTTTTTGATGGTTTCAATAACGGCATCTCTTTGTTTGTCTTTGTAGACAAATTCCCGCTGATACGGCGGACGGATATTCAATCTGCCGTTATATCCGGTAACGCCGTTTTCGGCGTTGTCAACATAATTTTCGGCGATTTCTCTGATCGTTATTTCGTGCGGTTCAATATCCATTTTTGTTTACTCCTTTTTTGCGGATGAATATTCTACTATACATTCTTTTCCCATTGATATAGCCACGACCTTTTGAAATATTCAGATCATATTCGTTACCTAATATTTCAAACTGTTCCGGGTTGTATTTATCCAAAAAGGTTATTGGTACACCCATTATACCGTCATAATCGTATGGAATATCGGTAGTTTTATCAACGTTGATTGCATCGTAATTATCATATCTCGGATATTCTTCAGGAGTGTACCGCTTGTATAAAACCAATTCTTCATGCCGTTGCGGATAGTCAATATTGGTGAACCAATGCACGCCGGGAACTCTGATATATTTATTACCTTTATCATCAATCCGCAAACTTGCTGAATGGGTAGTGTAGTCTTTGGGGACTCTAAATTCTCTGTCACCACTTCTGATAGTAAGCCCAATCCACAAACGATTTTCTTTTATCAAAGGGAAAATTTCTTTGTAGGTAATAGCGTTTTTATTACCGATAATCAAAAACTTTTTATCGTATTGCACCAACTGCGCCACATATTCACGGAAAAGAGAAAACGGCGGATTGGTTACGACGATATCTGCCTGTTGTAACAGTTCGATACATTCCGCAGAACGGAAGTCGCCGTTGCCATTAAGTGTGGTCAGGGTGTTTTTATGATTTTTTATCAGCAGTTCCACATCGGCAAGGTCGATCGCACCGTCACCGTTTTCGTCGGTGACTTCGGTGATTTCGATTTTATAGGCTTTTTTCTCCGTCTGAGTTTCTTCAACTTCAAACAGCGGTAATTCATCACCGGCGATCGGAGAGCCGTCGTAGCAGGTGGCAAGCAGTTTTTTCAACCCCAGAAAGTTGAAATTCATGGCGAAATATTTGAAAAAGTTGCTTTCAAACGGGTCATCGCAGTTGCAGAAAACGGTTTTGTTTTTGAAGTGGTCTTTATAGTGGCGCAACTCTTTTTCAATATCCACTAATTGAGTGTAAAATTCATCCTGTTTGTTTTTATTTGCGTTTTGCAAATTGCGGTTGTCTGCCATCGGTGGTATCTCCTGTGCGTAGAGGAAAACACCACAAAAAAAGAGGTGCATTCCTGATTTATACGCCCCTACTCGCCTACCACAGCGACACAGTGAATACAAATGCAGAAACGCACCGTGTATGCAGATACACGGCACAAAAATACATTCACTGTGTCATTTAAAGGCTTAATACAAGGTGGTAGTTTGTAGGGGCAGCCTTTTCATGCTGTATAATTTTTAAGTTAGCAATGTCTTATTTTTTGATTGTTTTCCTCCTGTTTTAGTTGGTGTTTCCAATAGTGTTACAGACAGATTTCGGTGCCGTCGTCGGCAAAAGCCACTCTGTCGCCGAGAATATTGCGGCATTTGCGCAATGTTTCCTGCGGGAAATTGAGATATTCCCTGCCGTGATGGAGAAACATTACCTGTTTCAGCGGCGCATTCCACTCCTGCCAGGTGGCACAGAGCTGCGGCGGGGAGTGGTGACCGGATTCCATCAATAATTGATCGGCACCAGCACAGCACCAGTCTTTGAGTTCATCCACGGAACGGACGTCGCCGGAAAAAATCACCGTCTTGTTTTCAGCCGTAATGCGGAATGAATACGCCACCGGCGGCGTGCCGGCGGGAGTTTGAATGTGCTGATTGCCCTTGAATTCGATTTTTACCGAGCCGTCATCGAAAACGCCGCCATCGGTGAGCAAGTCGGTCGTCACTTCCGTGAATGGCGGGATCTCGCCCCAGAGTTCCAGCAGACTGGTGACGTGTCCGGCAACTTTGTCTTTGGGGAAATGCAAAGCGATTTTGCGGGGCATTTCGTCACCGTCCAGCGCGCGCATTTTGCGGACTACGCCAAAAAAGTTGAACAGCCCGCCGATGTGGTCGATATGGCAGTGGCTGATAAAAACCGCACCGATGCGGTACATGTCCAAACCTTTTAAATACGCACTGCGGCCGCAATTTTCCCCGGCATCAAACATATACATTTTGCCGTTGTCCAGTTCCAATATCCATGAGGTATGGTGGCGGTCAACTTTGGGTTCAGTGCCGGAGAGCGAGCCGAGAATATGGATTTTCATAATGCGGAAACTTTCAGATTTTTGATGGTTATGGTGGTATCGGCGGCGAAAAACGTCGCAGCAAAACTCAAATTTTTGACCGCCGTGCTTTTGTTGCGCATGGCGATGGCTTTTTGATCATTGAGCGAAAAGACCGGTTCGCCGGAGCAGTTGACTTCGAGCGAAACTTTCAGCCATTCGCCGTTTTTCATCGGAGTTAAACGGAGATATTTTTTGGCATTGCCGTCGAAGTAGCGGAGGTCACGGGTGTCGCCGCGGACAAACAGATTGGCCCCGCCGCAGGCGATCATGAAACGGGCGTAATTTTTACCGCTTTTTTTAGAAGTGAAAAAGTTGTCGCCTTTGATCTCAAAAGTGATCAGGACTTTTTTGGTTTCCGGAAACGGCAGCGTCACATGGCAGTTGGCATCAGTTTTGCCGGGCAGACAGCTGAATTTCAGCTCCCGTTCACCGGTAAGCACCACCATGCCGAGCTGGGGTTTTTTGCGGACGGGCTTCAAAAAATTCTGCACCGGTTTCTGATCGGTAAACAACCGGGCTCGTTCCGGATCGGCAGGTCCGAAAAGCATTCCGGGTTTGGCTTGATTCAAATCAAATGCGGAAACTTGCACCGCCATAAGCAGCGCAGTAACAGTAAAAAGCATGGATTTCATTATTTTTCTCCTGAAAAAATTTACCGTCGGTGGCGGCTTGCGGACAATCTCTTGGCAAATATGCGGACAACGGCTCGTCGAGTACGATAGTACACTTCCTCGCCGCTGCCTTGATTTGCCTGCGACCTTGTCGCACAATCCATCCACCGTGTGGATCAGACCGTTACAACAATCCACTGTTTTTGTAATGCAAATTTTACAAAAAACAGGACAGTTCCTGCAACTAATATACTACCGTAAAAGTGAAAAAGCAAAAAAAGTTGCAAAATATTTTTTCTGCGAAGAAAAAATGTTTTGCCGTTAAAGTTTTTTGTAAAAAGGGGAGCGCGAGGGGAAAATAAACTTTTGTTCACAAAAGGTTTTTTCCCCTCGCACCCACATATATTATTTTATTTTGCACCGTTTCATCATTTCCAGCAGGGTCGGACGCAGCGGCGTTTTGACCGGAGCCGGGAGCAGGGTTTTGCCGGCGAGACCGATTTTTTTCAGTCCGGGAGTGTCGGGCAGGGTGCCGTAGTAGGGATAAGCGGCATCCAGTGCGTTGAGTGCGGCAAGCGTGATGTTTTTGGCGTGTTCCGGTGCGGAGCAGACGATGCGGATGGTGTTATCCTCGACGAAAGCCCGTCCGGTCTGGTAATTTTTCAGCTCATCGGAGTTGACTTCCAGTTTGATGACCACGGCATCGGTGCCGGGGGTGCCGTTGATGACCGGTTCGGCATAGTTGCCGGTGGTCGCATGCGTGTAGAAACGCACCCATTCCGCCACACGTTCGGCTTCGTCGCGTATTTCCGGGGCGGCAGAGATGAAAACTTTGCCGGCTTTGGCTTTGGCGGGGATGTTCAATGCGGCGATGGTTTCTTTATCCATTTCCGCTGCGGAAACGACCTGATATTCCACGAGCGAGAGAGAGGCGGTCAGCAAATTGGCAGCCTGTACGTCGCCGGGCCAGTTTTTGGTATTGAGGGTGTATTTGACGGCATCGGATTTTTTGAAGCGGATGACATCTTCTTCGCAGCTGATGCGCACCGGGGCGGCGGCATCTTTTTTGGCGAAACGGGCTTCGGCGGTGAAAAATTTGGTGGTTTTCATCAGGAAGCGGTGGATGGGGGCTTTGCCGGCTTCGCAAACCTGTTCGCCGGAGACGGTGAGTTTGTTATCCAGTTTCACCAGACCGCAGACATTCAGGACGGTCAGAGAGCGTGCGGGCAGGGTAATTTCAGCGGTAGTGCCGGAAGCATTCAGCGTGGCGACGACCGGCTGATTGGGTCTGCCGGTGATAAAAGCCGCACTGTTTTCCCAGTAGGCCGCCGGGAAAACGGCATTGAATTTGCGTGCTTTGAAATCAGGGTTGATCAGCACGATTTTAGCACCGGCACCGCTGCCGTAGCGGGCGGCAAGGATCTGATCCGGGACGATGACCGCCGGTGACGGCTGCCAGCCCAGACGGACGAGATCGACCAGTTCCGGGGCGGCATCGACCAGATTTTTGACTCCGAATGCGGGCATGCCGGGGGCGGAGATACAGCCCCAGTAGTAGGAGAGAAAGAGGATATTATCCATCGTCTGACGGTAGGCATCCTGTGCTTCGGCGCGGGTCATATCATCCCAGTCGATCCATTTCATGCGTTCGGGGAAGGCGTGTTTGTGCCAGACGACCGCTTTGGGCGAGCCGAGGCGGGAGCGCATGGCTTCGACACGGAGCAGCCGTTTGGGATCGCCCATCGGGTGACCTTCATAAAGTCCGGCATCGGCACGGACACCGATCATAAAGGGTGAAACGAGTTTGAAGTTGACCGCATTGGCCATGCGTTTGCCGCCGGCGAAGTTTTTATGGTTGTGGTCAAGCAGATCGGAAATACCGACAGCTTCGAGAACCATCGGTACACCTTTTTCAAAACTTTTGGGATCGGTGCCTTTGAATCCGGCGTGAGTTGCCGGGATCTGGCGGTGGGCGAAACAGGAATCCCAGCCGATACCTTTGGCAGCGGGGAAGTTTTTGGCGACGTTGGTCATGCTTTCTTTGAAAAGATCGG
>SUVU01000098.1 GCA_015061865.1 Lentisphaerota bacterium | reverse complement strand
TCCGGCAAGTCCGCTGGGGCTGGCACGCAATTTCCCCTACGAAAGTATGCTCAACACTTACCGGGACTGGCTGCATGAGATCTACCATCTCACCCGCAGTATCGACCCGACCCGCCCGGTCAATGATACCAGCGGTTTCCTCCACGCTGAAACTGACCTCTGGAGCGTCCATGTTTACGCCAAAGATCTGGAAACATTCAAACAGCGGCTCCGTCCGGAAAATGGCGGGGTGATGTTCCATGCGCCGAGCGTGGAAACCGGATATCACGGTCAGCCGTATTTGTGCAATGAGTTCGGCGGCTTTATGTATATCGCTCCGGAACGGCGGGGTGACGGCGAGAAATGGGGTTATCACGGATTGAATTTCCAGACCCCGGAAGCGTTGGCGGCGCAGATCGCCGAACAGGTGAATTTTCTGGTCGATGCTCCGGAAATCGGCGGTTACTGCTACACCCAGCTGACCGACGTGGAGCAGGAGCAGAATGGTATTTACAATTACGATCGCAGTGAGAAATTTCCGGTGGAAACGGTCAGAAAGATTTTCAGCCGCAAACCGGGATGGAGCAAATATTGATGGGGGCAGATTTATGAAAAAAACTCATTATTCCTTTACGTTGATCGAATTGCTGGTCGTGATCGCCATTATCGCCATTCTGGCGGGAATGCTGCTGCCGACACTGCAGAAAGCCCGGGCGACGGCGCAGGGGTCGCAATGTGCCAGCAATGCCAAGCAGATCGCATCGGCAATGGCAAATTACAGCGGCTCTTATGAGTGTTATCCGCCGGGGTGGAGTCACACCGATCAGGGGTCGGAGTACGGATATTAATGGCTGCTGATCGGCGGTCAGTTTATCAGCAGTTCCCAGTTGTATCTCTGCCCGGCAACCGTAAACCGGGTCGCCGGAGTGACCAAAGCCACAGATATTATGCTGCTCAATCTGAAAAACTTCAATCCCCAAACCAAAAGTGGCGCGTATCGCGCCCGTTACGGCGGATATGCTTACAACATCATGGGGGTCGGTGATGATTGGGTGGGCAACAATCCCAAATATCCGATTTCATGGTCAAAAGTCAGCAAAACTGCGCCGCAGTCTCTTAAAGCCGGAAAAACCAAACATCCGTCCCGGTTGATGCTGACCGGGGAGGTGAAATATACTTCAACGTCGGCGAATTTGTTCAACATGACTAAAGGTACGATGACCGGCGAAGGCGAGGAGGTGCTGGAACCGCGTCACAATAAACGTTTCAATGCCAGTTTCGTGGACGGCAGCGTGAAAACGATGGAAATTCCCCGGGATCTGACCTACAAACGGGGCAGCGGCAATAAGCACGATGAGTTTTTCCGGCTGCACGGTTACAGAGATTACGATGATTAATATAAAAGTATCAGGGAGTAGAAAAATGAAAAAAGTATTGGCTTCAGTGTTGGCGCTGCCGCTGCTGCTGGCGGCACAGTCGGTCGACGTGTTGGCAACCATGCGCGGGGCAAGCGGGGCTTTGAAAGAGGGCGCCGAAGGATTGTGGGAAAAATCTGCTTCGCAGGTGAAATTCACCAAAACCAACTCCGCAGGTTACATTATTTACGCCGGTAACAGCAAATTTGATCCGGCGATCACTCCGGGCAAACTCTATGAAGCAACGGCGGAATTTGAAATTTCAGGCTCCGCTGCCGGAGCGCTGATGCTCTCCATGCCCGGCGGCAAACGCCGTCCGTTTCCCATTGAAACATTGAAAAAAAGCGGCAAAGCGGTCATTATTTTCACCGCCCGCCCGGATGAGAAACAAGTCCACTTTCACGCCGTGGTGCGGGGCAACGGTCAGGTCACGGTCAAATCCATGACGTTGAAAGAGATCCAGCCGGATGAGTACAATCACCTGCTGGCGCTGAACGGAGTCGCCAAAATGCACGAAGGTGCCTCCGGCAGAGCCGAAACTTCCGGCGGAGTGGTCACCATCACTAAAACCAATGAAGCCGGTTACATCCTCTATGCCGGAAACAGCCGCAAAGAACTGCCCATCGTCCCCGGCAAAAGTTATGAAGTTGCCACGGAAATGGAAATTTCAGGCTCCGCCACCGGCGCCTTGATGCTTGCCATGCCCGGCGGCAAACGCCGTCCGTTTCCGCTGAAAAGTTTGAGCAAAAGCGGCATCGCCGCCATCCGCTTCACCGCCGCTCCGGATGAAACGAAACTCCGGCTGCATCTGGTGGTGCGGGGCGAGGGCGAAGTGCA
The DNA here is from genome assembly GCA_015061865.1 of Lentisphaerota bacterium. Taxonomy (GTDB): domain Bacteria; phylum Verrucomicrobiota; class Lentisphaeria; order Victivallales; family Victivallaceae; genus UBA1784. The sequence goes on along the minus strand of SUVU01000098.1, from coordinate 5,700 downwards.
GTTCAAAAATCTGTTCGTCCGTGAAATGCCTGCCGCCGATCCGTTGAAAAAGAGTTTCAACGGCAAAGAGCTGCGCCAATTCTGGAGTGTGCAGAACGCCATCAGCGAAAACTATTTTCCCGGCGGCCTTGCCGGTGAGTGTTCCGAGCGCACCCGGGTCGCCAGTCCGACTTTGCTCTGGCGTGCCGACGAGATCCCGGCGGTGGAGGTCGATATGTCCTACACCCCCGACGGCGGCCCGATGTCGATCCACTTTACCGGCGTGGAAAACGGCAAAACTTTTCGCGGTTCGCTGAAACGCACCAATATCCCTTCCGGTGAAACGCGCACCGTGACCTTTTATTTCGCCAATCAGCCCCAGTGGCGCGGTACGATCACCGGAATTTCTTTCGGTTTCGACATCCACTCACATTCGGAATTCACCGTGACCGGCGTCCGGGCGCTCTCCAAACCGAATTTGATCCCCGATGCCGCCAAACCGGGTAAAAAAGAGATCGAGATGTTCCGTCCCGGCGCCAAATATTCTTTGAGCTATCACGGCAAAGATAATCCCGGCGTGACCTTGAAAATTTTTGATGTCAACGCCAAATGTCTGAAAACTTATCAGCTTGACCCGGACAGCGAGGAGTTGAAATTCACCTCGCCGCTGACCGCAGTTTACGCAGAAATCGAATACGGCAAAGGCGGCGGTTATCCGCTGCTGGAGTGCAAACAGCTGCCGTTTTTCGGCAATCTGCCGGAAGTTTACTGGACGGCGCCGTGGATCTGGTGCAGTGTCCGCAATTATCCGCAGGATACGGTACATTTTTCCCGGGAATTCACCCTCCCGGCGGCGGTCAAACGTGCCGAGGCCCGCTACACTGCCGACGACGGCTGTGTGCTGAATATCAACGGCAACCGTTTCCGCAAAGCGATCCGCAATTTGCATAAAACCGAGAAACGTGACATTACCTCCATGTTAAAATCCGGTCTCAACCGCATCGAGATCGCTGTGGAAAACGACTCCGGCCCCGGCGCATTGCTGTTTGAACTCTACGCCGAGTTGGAAAGCGGCGAAGTTTTCACCCTCAAAGGCGACCGCAGCTGGTCGTGGAGTTATCAGAACAGCTCCGGCAAAGCCGTGGAGCGCGGCATCCCGCCCCGGGGCGAGTGGGGCGACAAAATCGACTGCCGCTACATCGGTCCCCGTGCCGAAGCGGAGATCCGGGATTTCACTGAGACCGGTTTCGCCATCAAACCGGCGGCAGCCTGCGGCGATTACGGCGAAGTGATGATGACAGTTACTTCAAACACCGGTGAAAAACGGCAGATGCAGGTAAAAATCGCCCCCCGTTCCGGTGAGTGGAAACCGGGGGCGTGGAATCAGGTGAAATTGTTTTTCAATCCGGAACTTACTGCCGGGATGAAAGGTGATGATTTTACCTTGAAAATCGAGCCGGAATTTTTCGCCGTACCGGAAAATCTCTCCTGCCGGATGACTCCCCGGGGGATCGAACCGTGCGACTTCCCGACGGTCAAACTGGTCGGGGCGGGATCGCGTCCCTACTTTGAGGTCAACGGCAAAAAACTTGCTCCGTTCTACTTTGATCTGCCCTTCTCATTTATTGATATGCCGATGCAGAAAGCGCATTTCGTCGCCAACGCCGCCAAAGCCGGGAGCAATATCGTCCGGTCGTGGTACGGTCTGCGGGATTTCTGGAAAGGGCCCAATGAATTTGACTTCTCCTCGCTGGATTTTGCGATGGCGGTCATGCGGGCGAATATGCCGGATGCACATTTGATCATCACTTTCAAAACTTACATGCCCGACTGGTGGCTGAAAGAAAACCCCGGTCACCGCATCGAGTGGTTCAAAGAAAACGGCCAGTACCGCAATTATTACCAGACCATGGCTTCATTGAAGTGGAAAGAAGATGCCAAAATCGGGATCAAAGCGTTGATGGATCACCTCCGTAAAAACGGTAACGCCAAAATGGTCATCGGCATCGCATTTGCCGACGGCGACACCTGCGAATGGCTCTGGGCGAGCCACCCCTACGGCGGCAAACACCACTTTATTTTCCAGAGCAAAGCTCCGGCTGACCGGGAATCGTTTGCGGCGTTCCTGACCAAAAAATACGGCAAACTGCCCTATGATCCCGAAATCCCCGTTCCGGAAACGTGGGGCGCCCGGGACGAGGGTATTTTCCTGGATCCGGTCAAAAGTCAGAAAGTCAGCGACTACTGGGAATTCCGCAGTCAGTGCTGTTCGGACGGCATCAGGACGTTTACGAAATTTGTCAAAGATTACTCCAAACGCAAACTGATGAGTGGTGCGTATTACGGTTATCACATCCAGTTGAGCCGGGTTTTCCACCTCTTTCAGGGCAGCGGTCATCACCGTTTGAATGAAGTGGCGACCAGCGGCAACTGCGATCTGTATTTTGCCCCGACGATGTACGGTCTGCGGGTGCCGGGTGAATCGGACAGCACCATGCAGCCTGCCGAAGCGATCACCGGCAACGGCGGGATCCCGATCATGGAGTTTGACTACCGCACTTACAGCGAATTCACCCCCGGTCAGCTGCATAACGGTGCGGCGGATACGCCGAAAACGACCTTGAGTCTGCTGGATAAAGGTTTCGGCTGTGCGCTGGTGCGTGCCGCCGGAGGTCACTGGATGGAACTGCACGAGCGATGGTTCCGGGAGCCGCTGCAGTACAAACACGTCGGCAAATTGCTGCAGCTTTACCGTTCTCTGCCGGAAACTCCTGCCGGGACGGTGCCGAAAGATGTCTGTATCGTCAACACGGAAACTTCCAATTTCCGTACTGCCAACAACACCGGTGACGGCGTGTACCGGGCGGTGATCTACGAATTGTGCCGTCTGATGCCCCGTGCGGGGGCGGCGTACCGTCATGTATTGTTGAAAGATCTGCTGACTCCGGGCAAAGTTCCGGCGCATAAATTCTACATTTTTACCGACTTTTTTGAATTGACCGATGCCCAGCGGCAGGCGATCAAATCCCGGTTGGCAAAAGAGAATGCTCATGCGCTCTGGATGTATGCTCCGGGCGTGCTGAAACCGGGCGAAAAGGTCAATGCGGCGGGCATTACCGAAATGACCGGGATTGAGGTCACCCGGCTGAATCATCCGTGGCAGGCGCATTGGGAAAGCACTCCGGAATTCGGCGGCAAAACGCATTATGCTTATTTGACCACCGGTTTGAATTTCCGTCCGGCAGGCGGATTTGATACGGTGGTGGCGAGATCCGGTAAATATCCGAGTGTGGTCGGGCGCAAAAACGGCAGCCGGACGGATTATTTTGCGGCGGCGCTGGTGCCGCAGGAGCATGCGATGCAGGAGATGTTGAGACGTGCCGGAGTCCGGATTTATCAGCGCGGCACGGATAATCTGCACGCCGGAAATGATTTCCTGGTGCTGCACGCCTCGACTTCAGGTGAAAAAGAGCTGCTGATCCCGGCGGGACACCGGGTGCGGCAGGTTCTCGGCCCGGAAGTAACGGTCGATCCCCGCGCCCCGAAATGGCAGGCAAAAGCGGGCTGGACATACGGTTTTATGCTGGAAAGGGACAAGTGATACAACTGTTGCAGTGAAATGTAAATGTTTGTATTGCAAAAACTTGACAAATAATAATTTGGTGCTAAATTATAAATGACACCTTGAATTTTGTGAAACTTGCATAGAGAAGAATAACGGTTTGATCCACACGGTGGATGCGGTTATAACAAATGTAAATAAAAGAGTGCCAGAATTATATAAAACAGAGGTAAAACAATGAGTATTGCGATCAAAATCAATGGTTCCGGTGATGCTTACACCACCATGAGTGATGCGTTGAGCAACGCGCAGGATGGCGATGTAATCAATATCACTATGGCTGATGGCGACATCCTTACCAGTGCCGATGGTGCCAACGGTGCCGGCAAGGCGGTGGATTACGTCATTTCCGGCGGTACGGCATCCGGCAATAAAGGCGTGGCAGGCGGAGTCATTTCGCTTGGCGGAGCAACGGCAACGCTTACTGCTGATGACGTGCTGTTTGATGGTAATACCGCCAGTAGATCTACTGTGGCGTGGACCGGCGGCGGTGCGCTTTCCACCGGAACCGATATGGGTGCCTTGGCGGGGTTGAAAAATACGATCACTTTGAGCAACAGCACTTTTTCCAATAACGCTGCTGATCACGGCGGCGCAATAAACTGTTACAGCAATCTCGTGGTTACCAACAGTGAATTCAATTACAACTATGCCAGCGGTGACCGGGGCGGCGGTGCGTTATTTTTACGTCAGAATGGTACTCCCCAAAGAAATTTTTCCGGAGTCTCTTTTACCGGTAATACGGCAAGAACATTCGGTGGTGCGATCTACAATTACCTCGGCGCAGGTTTGAAAATTAATGGATATACTGATCCGGAAACCAAAGCGGTCATCCGCAGTTCGTTTACCAATAACGTTGCCGCCAACAACGATGGTGGTTGTATATATATTGTTTACGGGGTCGCGAATATTGCCGATACTGATTTTTCCGGCAATACTGCCAAAAAAAATGGCGGTGCGATCTTTTTGAGTTCCAATGGTGGAATGTCATCCGTTACCAATACGGTTTTCTCCGGCAATACCGCATACGGCAATGGCGGAGCGATCTACAATGAATATAACAAACAAACCGGTTTTTCAATCTCCGGCGGAGTCTATTTCCTCACCGCCAGCGACACCATTTACAATACCGGTATTGTAACTATCACCAACACCAACTACTTCAATGCCTCTGTTCTCGGCACCGGTACTTTTAATGTTAAAAACAGCACGATGGTTTTCGGCAATACAGTCGGAATCGACATCGCCGGATTGACTTTCAGCGGTAAAAACACTATGATTTTCGGTGGTGATGCGGCGGTGAATTTTGGCGGACAGGATTTATCCGCAGTCACGATCACCATTGACAACACCGATTTTATCCCCGGTGAAACTATTACTGTCGCCACCGGCGTGACCAAAGTCGGCACGGTCAATTCCCTCTATTATGGAGATAAATTCACCTGGTCGCTGACAGATGGCACTCTGACTTGCTCTACTGCCGATCCGGGCGTGCGTATCGCCCTTTCCGGTTCGGAAAAAACTTATTATACCATGGCTGCCGTGCTGAAAGATGCCAAAAACGGCGATACCGTGACCGTGACGATGAACGACGGTGACATCATTTCCGGCGGAGTTGATACCAATGGTGCCGGTAAAGCGGTGAATTATGTGGTTTCCGGCGGTACGGTCGCCAACAATACCGGCGTGGCGGGTGCTTTTGTCCAGCTTTGCGGAACCAACAGCAAATTTACGGCAACTGATGTGCTGTTTGCCAATAATACCGGTACTGATTGCGTCACCGGCTGGATGGGCGGCGGTGCGATCTCATCCGGTACAAATATGGCGAATGCCAAAAAGACTGTCATCACGTTGAATGATTGTGTGTTTACCGGCAATTACAGTGCTGACCACGGCGGCGCAGCTCATCTCATGGGCAGTTTCTATATCACCGGCAGTGAATTCAATAACAACCGTTCCAGTGAGCGCGGCGGTGCGCTGTTTGTGCGGCAGAATGATACCACGGTCAGAAAAATGTCCGGAGTCTCTTTCGTCGGAAATACGGCAGGCACTTTCGGCGGAGCGATCTATAACTATCTCGGCAACGGCTTGACCGTCGA
>SUVU01000097.1 GCA_015061865.1 Lentisphaerota bacterium | reverse complement strand
ATTTTCCGGGTCAGCCGCCGCCACGACCGGGGGCAGATTGCGCTGCAAATTACGCAACTCCCGGTGGCCGCTGATAAAACTCCCGGCACGGTGAACGGTCACCCCGTCTCTGGTCACATTGGCACTCTGCCAAACGGTTTTGGGCGCAATATAAGGATTCATACGATGCTGCACGGCACTGTTTCTGCCGCCGGTCAGGTTCAATTCGGCACCACCGGTCAAATTTCCGGCACGGCGGATGCGGTATTTGCCATTCTGGAAGTGTTCCGGCAGCAGCAGCGGCGATCTGCCGGTCATACAGCTGAAGCCGTTTTGCTCAATAACATAGATGCCGCCGTCATCATTTTTGACCGTCACTTCTCTGCCGTTGCGCCCGATTTCCAGCTGGATGCCCGCTGTCGCCGCAGGACGGGGGAGACGCTTGTAACTCAATGTATGCGTTCCTGCAGGAACGGTGATTTTCTGCATCAACAAGCCATTGATATCGCACCATTGGGCGGTCACCGGTTTGCCGTCAAGACAAATATCGGTGAAGATCATATCCTTTTCAGCCAGCAGGATATCGACCCGGTCGCGGGATGAGACGATTTTGTTTCCGGTGATCTCCACCCCTTTGCGCCGGGTAAACATATATGTACCCGGCTGATCGTTCACCGCATAAACCACCGCCGGAGACGGTACGATGACATACTGCACCAGATCATCTTTGCCGATGTTTTTGAATGTGTGTTTGAACACTCCTTTATTTTCACCGGAGTAAACCAATTCCGGCACGGCACTGCTCAAATTGAACCAGCCGTGCTGACGGTAAGCAGCGCGGATCTCTTTGTCGCTCAAAATATAGTGGAGTGCCGCCCCCTGCGGGTAGCGGTGGCGGTATGCCCAGATATTGAGCCGGGTTCCCGCCGGATAAGCGGAAATACCGAGATCGACCGCTACCGGCAGATCGGCAGTTTTGCCGGTGCGGTTGATAAACGAGATCACCGTATCATTGGAATCGACCCGGCGCACGGTGTACGACTCCCACGGGGTATTGGGGTCACGTTTCCAATCCGGGGTGTAATGCACCTGCTGCGGCAGGGTTTTACCCATTTCATACGCCGCCCGCATCAGCGTTACCGAACCGGGATTGTTCCGGGCGATGTCGCCCAGCACCGGCACCCAGCCATTGGCAAGCACCCTGCCGAAGTAGTTGGGAAAGTCATTCATATAAAGCAGTGCCATCCGGCTGCCCGGACGCATTTTGGAAACCATTTCCAGCCCCAGCGCCACCCCGGCGAAATCCCGCCATGCACTGCTTTGCAGCATCCGGTTGGGACACTCCATATAGTTGATGTCCGCATAAGGATTGCCGCTGCCGTTGAAGTAGACAAACTGACCGTTTGCCAGCACCCGGCGGCGGATGCCGTCCCACACCGGCATGCTGTGATCGTCCCGGATCAGTTCGCCCGCCTGCCAGTTGATGGTGTTCTGATACTGCGCCTCATCCTGATAGACAAAGCCGGTACCGAAATTTTTGCCCATATCGCAAACCGAATCAATAATGTACTTGCGCACTTCCGGGCGGTTGATCATGGTCTGATAGTTGGGCAGCAGTCCGGGGAAGTGGATCTCTTTATCCCCGGCACGGTCAAATTGACGGAAATACTCCGGATGTTCTTTGAAAATCGGTGAATGTTCCGCCGCCGCCACGGTGATGGTGTGGAAACCGACTTTCACCCGCGGCGTGACCGCTTTCATGCCGTTGATATAAGTGCGGATCTCGTCGCCGGTGATAAAGCCGCCGGCATTGCCGTTGAAACCGTCTTCCCAGCGGTAGTCCGCCCAGTCGGTGGAGATCATGGTTTTACAAATAATCATACCTTCATCGGAAATTTCGCTCAAAAACTTCAGATACGGCTCATGGCCCCAGTTGTTTTCCACGAAGACGTCGAGCATCCCCGGATATTCCGCCGGGATTTTGGCATACGCCGCCGCAAAATCGGGATCTTTGCAATACACATCGTCAAAAAATTCAAAAAGATCGCCCGGAAAAAATACGAAGTGGTCGGTGTAGGTGAATTTACCGTTTTTACCGGCAAGGTCAAGCGTTCCCATCGCCATCCGCCAGCCGTCGGGCAGATAGTAGAGCCGGTCGCTTTTTTCCCGGTAACTGTTGATCGTGGACTGCCACCACGGAAACACGACCGTATCATTGAGTTTCACCCGCAAATGGGCGAAACTGCCGCTTTTGCGGTCAGGATTGACCAGGATCATACCTTTGCTGGACTGGACATAACTCTCCACCCGGGACGGGGCGGAAACTTTGGGTATCCGGATGAAAGGGCCGAGATAACCGGCGCCGAAGTAATAACCGTGGCGCTTGAATTCCGGGGCGAAATGGCTGTCGGTAAAAAGCTGCAGGAACTGCTGTTCTTTATTGGTATTGGTAAAAGTCATCACCCGGCGCAAACCGTCATTGACCGTGAAATAACGTTTCTCGATTTTGAATCCGGCAAGCCGGGCATTGATACACTCGTAAACCAGCGCCACACCGTCGGTATATTTTTTCACCACTTTATCCATCCGTTCGGAGGCTTTGCGGTCACCGGAATTACTGAGCAGGAAATAGCGGTTGCCGAAACCGGTGACCACCGGTTTATTATCCGCTTTGCGCACGACTTGGGCAAGCGCCCCGGTACGGTCATCAAAACGGTAAACCGCATGTGTGGTGGACAACTCCGCCGCAACGGCACCGGACACCAGCAGTGCTGCCAGCAGCATGACAAACTGTTTCAACATTTCGTTTTTCCTTTCTGTAACATCTTCGTTTTTCCTTTCTGCAACATCCGGATTTCCTGTCACGCAGATATTTTACCACCGGAAAGGCGTTTTAGGAATGGACAATTTTGCCAATACCATACAATTACGAAAAAATTTCGTTTTTTATGGCTTTGGCGCCCCGGTTTTTGCCGTCCGGAGCGGGGGTGTGCCGGAGGGTGCAAAAAATATTTTTGCGCTCTATTTACTTTGCAATGGTTGAATTTCTGAAATATTTTGCTATAGTAAAGTCATGTCGGCAACAAAAAAACATTTTCGGGAAATTCCGAATGGATTTTTTATAAAAACAGAACATTTTTTGCATACAATGACCAAATAATCCATTCCGTTGCGGCGGTTTGGTGAGTATATTTATCGTGTTGCATAACCAAACGCAGGAAATTTATATGAAAATCATCTCCGGAACATTCGTCGACGGCATCGCCTGGGACATCCCCAGCAACAATTTCACCGCATCTGATTGGGCAAAAGAGTTCGACTCTTTCAAAAAAATGGGCATGGACTCGGTCATCATCATCCGGGCGGGATTTCTGGATCACGCCATGTTCAACAGCGAAGTACTCAAACCCACGCTCTATGAAGACCCCGACCTGATCGCCATTATGCTCAATGAGGCACAGCGTACCGGGATCAAACTCTACATGGGACTGTACGAATCCGTCAAACACTCCGCGGTCAACGATTGGGACAATGAAGTGGCAATCAACGTCGATTTCGTGGATGAACTGCTTGCCCGTTACGGCAATCATCCGGCGTTTTACGGCTGGTACATGAGTTACGAGGGAAATATCAGATTTTATCCCAACAAAATCTGGAAACCGCTGTGTAACCACATCCGCAAAGTGGACAAAGTCCGCCCCATCATCGCTTCGCCCCGGTACTGCGGCAGAAAATACTTCACCGACTATCCCGAACCGCCGCACGTTCACGCCAAACACTTCGACTATCTGCTCAGCGATATGGAAGGTCTCATCAGTGCGTATGCGTTTATGGACGGTCACACTGATTTCAAGGAATTGGGCGATTATGTCAAAGCCACTTACGAGGTTTTCCAGAAACACGGCATCGCCTACTGGTCAAATGTGGAGACATTTGACCGGGATATGCGCTGGAAATTTCCCCCGATCGAGTGGATGAAAATGCGCTACAAAATGGAAGTAGTCCAGCCGTATGTGGAGAAACTCATCACCTTTGAAGCGCCGCATTTCCTCAGCCCCAATTCCCAGTATCTCGCGGCGCGCAACCTCTACCGCCGCTACATGGAATATATCGGCAAAGAAGCCTGAACCAATAACCCATAAGGAGTAAAAAAATGAAACTGTTCACCATGCTGACCGCCGCCGCCATGATCTTTGCTGTTCACGGTGCGGAAAACCTCATCCAAAACGGCGACTTTTCGCAAAGCGGCGCCGCCTGGAAATCCCCGCAATACACCGGCGGCAAAAAATTTCACACCTTTGACGGCGACAAACTCTATGTTTCCGGCAATGTCAACGCCCGGTACAATTCGTTTGCATCACTGATTCAGGAACTGCCCCTGCTGGATCCCGCCAAAGAATATCTGCTCAAAGCCGATGTTTCGGTCAATGTCCCCGATACGGCGAAAAAATTTTTCCGCATCTCCATCCGGCAGGCTTCCGGAGCTGGTAAATCCCTGCGCTACACCGACCTCAATGTCAATATTAAAAAATCCGGTGCCCAGACTTATGCCATCAAATTCCGCCCCATCGCCACGGCTGAGAAATTCTATGTCTATGTGATTTCCGGCAACTTTGACGACAATGACAATGTGACCGTGGACAATATCTCCCTGACCGAAATCGCCACCGATCAGAATGCCGCCTCCAATCTGGTGCAGAACGGCGATTTTGAGGACAAATCTCTCGCGCCGTGGAAATCTTTCTGCGGCAAAGCCAAAAACCGTCCTTTTGCCATCGTCACCGATAATTCCACCGCCAACAGTTACCTGACCGTCAACGGCGATCCGCAGAATAAATACGCCAATTTCCTGACGCTGATCCAGCCGCTTCCCCAACTGATGGCAGGCAAAAAATATCAGCTCAAAGTCAAAATCAAAGCCGGTCTTGCCGATACCGCCAAAAAAGAGGTCTGGGTCGCCGTCCGTGAAAGCGATATGGACAATGTCACCATCGTTTACGACGGTGTCCGTGCCGATCTTGCCAACGGGCTGTGGAAAACCTATATCGTCAATATCATCCCCAGAGTCGAAGCGGACAAATTTGAACTCTACGTCCGCAGCACCCGCCTTGCCGACGGCGACACCGTTTGCGTGGATGATATCAGCATCACTCCGGTCAAGTAACTTTCCGGAAAAATAATCATGCCTAAATCCCAAAACCTGCTGGAAGTCAAAATGTTCGCAGACACTTCACTGCGGACATCCAGTTACATTCTGCACCCGGTGCTGATGGATTTCCAGCAGGTGCGCACCATTCAGGACGGCGATTGGGAACGGCACACCCATTACCGGGATTTTGAACTCATCATCCCGGAATACGGCAACTACAACTGCCTGCTGGATTCAGTGGAACTGACCTGTTCACCGGGGGAATTTCTGCTCATCCAGCCCGGTCAATCCCATCAGGATCTGTTTCAGCGTGACCGGAGATTTTACTTTTTCCACTTCAAACTGCTCAATCCGGAAAAATCTGTCTATATCAGCAAACTTTTTTCCGATGCCATTGCCCCTGCCAGTCAGGTTGTCCCGCTGCCGCAGGCTGATTTTGTCAATGAACTGATCGCATTGCTCTTTCGCTCCGGCAATATGGAACTGGCATTCCCGGTCAGTGAAGGCCTCTTTCTGGCGCTGTTCCGTCAATTGATGGGAGTTTTCCCGCCGGATCAGCTCACCAATGATGCCAACGGCAACGAAAAAAATCACCGGATGCTCCGGCAGGTGATGGAAGTTTTTGAAGCTCACCTCTCATCCGGCACCCTGCCCCCGGGCACCGTCGAAAAACGGCTCAATGTCAGCGTCCGCACCTGGCACCGTATCTCCCATGAACTTTTCGGAGTTTCTCCCAAAAACGCTTTTGAATACTTCCGGATGTCCAGCATCCACAGTTTCATGCTCAAACACCCGACGCTGAACGTCAAAGAAGTCGCCTGCCGCTTTAATTTCAGCGACCCATTTTATTTCTCCAGAGTCTTCCGCCGCCACTTCGGCTACCCCCCCAGCCAACTGCGTGACCGGGCGAAAAAGTAAGCCGGCTGAATGCGGTGGGAAAACTTTTGTGAACAAAAGTTTATTTTCCCCTTGCGCTCCCCTTTTTACAAAAAACTACTTCCGATGCATATATCAAGCCGGATTTGGCAAAATTATCCATTGTGTTTTCGCTTGATGTGGTGTAAATTATGCTTTCAGAATCAGAACCGGTCAATTCCAACCGGTGACAACAAATAATAAGGATTTTTAACCATGGTCAGAATCAAAGCAACGTTTCTGGATGAAATCAGTTGGGATATTCCCCATCAGAACTGGGGTTACGAGGAGTGGGACAAAGATTTTGCAGCGATGAAAGCCGCCGGGATCGACACGGTCGTGATGATCCGCAGCGGTCTGGGCCGCTGGCTGGCTTACCCCAGCGAATATCTCTGCAAAAATCACAACGCCGCCATGCCCGAACTCGACCTGGCTGACCTCTTTCTCGACCTCGCCGAAAAACACGATATGCAGTTTTGGTTTCCTACCTACTGTTCGATTTACTACCCCGAACACGGCATGTGGGACAAAGAGATCGAAGTCAACCTCGAAGTCGTCAAAGAGATCTGGGCGCGTTACGGCCACCGCAAAGCATTCAAAGGCTGGTATCTCTCCCACGAAATCAGCGCCCGGCTGGGCAAATATGTGGATATGTACGTCGAATTGAGCCGCTTGTGCAAAGATCTTTCCGGTGGGCTGCCGGTCATGATCTCCCCGTGGGTCAAAGGCAACAAAGTCAACAGCGCCTGGGATCCGACCACCACCCGCGAGGGTCAGGAAGTCACTGCGCTCGAACATGAACAGGAGTGGCGCATCATCCTCGGTCAGTTGCAGGGTTATATCGACCGGGTCTGCTTCCAGGACGGTCAGCCGGATATTTTCAAACTGCAGAGCTATCTGGAAGTCAACCGCAAACTCTGTATGGAATTCGGCATGGACTGCTGGACGAACTGCGAATCGTTTGACCGGGATATGCCGATCAAGTTCCTGCCGATCAAATGGGAAAAAATGCTCTACAAACTCCGTGCCGCCGAACGTGCCGGCTACACCAACGCCATCACGTTTGAGTTCTCGCACTTCATGAGCCCCAACAGCGTTTACGGTGCCGCCCACGGTCTTTACAAACGCTACATGGAATACCTCAACAGCGAAAAATAACCCCACCCGGACACAACCAGGGCTGTTGCCAAACCTCAAAAAAGGTGAGCAGCAGCCCTGTTTTTTTCAGTTGCTTATCTTTTCTACTCCGTCAACTCCGGCTCACTGCCGGTGATAACGAGGCGGGAGTTGCGGGGGAAACCGAATGGATGGGCAGGTATCTGCATGATCTTATCAAGTTTCGCCCCCTTATCTGCGCCGCAGCGTGAACAGCTCTCGTAACCGGATGCCCAGACCTCAGCATCGACATTGCGGGAGTTGAATTCCAGCCGGAAATACGCTTCGCCGCCGCAGGGGACTTCGGCTTTGAAATAGCGCTGCCAGCGCACCGGTTCAGCTTCCGGATTCAATCTTTCGCCTCTGCCGGGAGCGCCGGAAAAGACTTCCGTCAGCGGCAGACAACAGCAGTTGCCGACTGCCCGTTCGCCCCGTGCCAGATACAATTTCACCTCTGCCTGCGCCGCATCCTGCCCGCTTAAACGGAAATAGAGCGCACAATTTTTCATCCGGTACGGAGCGCAGAGTTTGAACCAATACCGTTTGCCGCCGGGGATGAGCTGATCCATGCCGTTGCTCAATTCAAACTCCGGCATCTGGTAGATCGCCGAAACCATCGGACCGATCTCTTTTGACACCGTGGCACTGGCAGGGAAGTAATATTTACCGTTGCGATACTGGAATTCGCCACGGTTTGCGGCAAAACGCTTTTTGCCCACCAGAAAAACTTTCACCTCATGGGGAGCAAAG
>SUVU01000096.1 GCA_015061865.1 Lentisphaerota bacterium | reverse complement strand
GTATCGCCCGCAGTGCCAAACAGGATGGCAAACATGAGAATTTTCACTTTGATATCACTCAATTCGGGATCAAATACCGTCATGCCGCATTCGGCAGTGGGAACCGCAGGGTGTTTTTTGCCATTCCCAGAGCTGAAGCGGATAAGGCGGTGATCACCGGTGATCTGGATTTATTCAAATTTGCGATCCCGGTAAAGGATATTATGAAATACGGGGTGGCGGCACGGGAGTTTGAGCCGTGCATCTACTTCCGCTTTGACCGCTTGGAGTGCCAGCCGGATATTCCGGTGCGGTTGAATAAAAAAGAGGTGTCATTTGACTGCAATGTGTTTTCTGATGCGGAATTCCCGGTCTTTCATCTGCGTTTGATCGGCGAGGACGGCAAACTTTTCCGGACGGCTCCGGTGCAGATGGAGTTCGCATCCGGTAAGCCGGTCGAATTGCCCGTCTGGTCGGAAACGGAGCGCAAAATCGTCAAATTGCAGGTCGCATCTGACCGTATTCCCGACATCAAATATATCTTTGATCCGGCGCCGGGGGCAATCCTGCTCAACAGTGCCAACCACCGGTTTGACGGCGAGATCGGCAGCGGATACCGCTATTGCCAGCCGTATCGCTCTCCGAAAAAATCGCTTCCGTCGGGGATCAAAACCGCCACTGCCAAATGGGTGACCGATGAAACCGGCGCTCCGGCACTGCGTTTCGACGGCAAAGCCAGTAATATCTCTTTCTATCCGGAAGTTTTTCCGCTTGGCGCATTTACGTTTGAGTGCGAATTCAAACCGGCAGTGGTCGATGATATGGTGATTTTCCGCCACAGTTCCACCAATCCCGGTTCGCTGGGCGTGTTTATCCAGAAAGGTAAACTGCTGTTGAATTTCATGGTTCCGAGTACCAGATTTAAGAATTTACATACTAAAATGTGGGTGAAAGTCGGAGAATGGAACAAGTTGAAAATAACTTCGGATATCAAAACTCTCACCGTGGAACTCAACGGTCAAAAACAGAGTTTCAGCAATATCGGTGTCGGCGGTGCGTTCCGGGGTGCCAGTTTCGGCGGCCCGATCAAGAATTACGGTACCCCGAAAGGGATGAAGATGTTCCAGGGGGATTTGAAAAGTTTGAGGATTTATCATAACTGCAAATGAAAGGCAATGAAAAATGCAGAAGACCAAATTTGGAATCATCGGCGCAAATATGAAATTGCGCGCAGTCGTGGCGGAAATGTATTATCCCCGCGAAAAGGCGGAACTGGTGGCAATATGCGACCACGATCCGGAAATGCTGAAAAAGTTTTTTGAGGAAAAACCGGAGTATAAAGGCATTAAAACATACAGTGATTACCGTGATATGATCGCTGACTCTGAAATCGAAGCGGTCTTTATTATGGTGCGTGACCACTACCATGAAGAAATTGCAGTGGCGGCGCTGAATGCCGGTAAAGCGGTGTTTCTGGAAAAACCCATGGCGATCACGCTTGAGGGCTGTGACCGCATCCTTGAGGCGGCGTACCGTACCAAAACTCCGCTGATGGTCGGCCATAATATGCGTTATATGCCCAGTATCCTGAAAATGAAAGAGGTCATCGACTCCGGTATAATCGGTGATATTCAGTGTGTCTGGGTGCGTCATTTCATCAATTACGGCAGCTGTTACTTCCGCCACTGGTGCGCATTGCAGGAGAACTGCACCGGCTTGCTGCTCCAGAAAGGGGCGCATGATATCGACGTCATCCACTGGCTCGCCGGCGGATATGCCACCAGAGTCAGCGCATTCGGCCAATTGTCGGTCTACAACCGCACGACCAACCGGCTCGCTCCCGGTGAAGCCCCCGACCGCAAAGCCTCGTGGGCGCCGGATTGCTGGCCGCCGCTGGAACTGAAAGGTCTGGCTCCGGAAATGGATGTCGAGGACAACAGTATGATCATGATGCAGCTGGATAACGGTGTGCAGGCGAGTTACCAGCAGTGCATGTTTGCCCCGGATTCCGAGCGCAACTACACTTTTATCGGCACGAAAGGCCGGGTGGAAAACATCGGCGATCATGGCGAATGTCAGATCCACGTCTGGACCAACCGCGGCAGCCGCAGCCGTCCGGATATTATTTATGATTTGAAAGCGCTTGAGGGCGGTCACGGCGGCGCTGATCCCCGGATCATCAAAGCGTTCTTTGATTTTGTCCGCGGCGAGGCTCCGGCATTGATCACGCCGCTGGCGGCGCGTAACGCGGTCGCCGCCGGATTTATGGGACATCACTCCATGCGCAACGGCAATATCCCGATGGATATTCCGCCGGTTTGCAAAGAATGGCAGGAGTATTTTGACGGCGGTCAAATTGCTAAATAGCCCGAAATAATTTTTTACGGAGATACAGTTGAAAAACTGGAATCTCCGTTTTTTTTGTTAAAAATGTGGTGAATGGTATTTGTATTTTGCAGGAAATGGTAATATATTAAACGCAATTTAACAGTGCAACAAAAGGAGATTGCTGTTATGCACGAGTATGCACAAAGAGTATTGGCGGACCTGCAGAAAAAAACTGCGGGCGAGAGTGAGTTTCATCAGAGCGTGATCGAGGTTTTTGAATCCATCACCAGCGTGTTGGATTCTGACCCGAAATTGGAAAAATACCGTATTCTGGAACGTCTGACCATTCCGGAACGCATCATCAGCTTCCAGGTGCCGTGGATCGACCGTAACGGCGAGATCCAGATCAACACCGGTTACCGGGTGCAGTTCAACAGTGCGCTTGGTCCCTACAAAGGCGGTCTGCGTTTCGCTCCGAGTGTGAACTTGTCCGTGTTGAAGTTCCTCGGTTTCGAGCAGACTTTCAAAAACTCCCTGACCACTCTGCCCATGGGCGGCGGTAAAGGCGGCAGTGACTTCGATCCGCGCAACCGTACCGAAGTCGAAGTGATGAATTTCTGCAACGCTTTCATGCGTGAGTTGTACCGTCACATCGGTCCGGATATCGACGTTCCGGCAGGCGACCTCGGCGTCGGCGCCCGTGAAATCGGTTTCATGTTCGGTCAGTACAAACGTTTGACCCGTTCTTTCCACGGCGTGTTGACCGGTAAAGGTCTGGGCTGGGGCGGTTCTCTGGGCCGTGCGGAAGCCACCGGTGCCGGTGCGGTCTACTTCGTGGAACACATGCTTGCCCGTAAAAACGAATCCATCGCCGGAAAACGCATCGTCATTTCCGGTTTCGGCAACGTCGCCTGGGGCGTGGCGCTCAAAGCGACCTCTCTCGGTGCCAAAGTCATCGCTTTCTCCGGTCCGGACGGCTACATCTTGGACGAAGCCGGTATGGATATGGAAAAAGTCGCTTACATGGCGGAACTGCGTGCTTCCGGCAAAGATATTGCCGCCCCGTACGCTGATAAATTCCCCGGCAGCAAATTTTTCGCCGGCCGCAAAGTTTGGGAAGTTCCCTGCGACATCGCCATGCCCTGCGCCATTCAGAACGAACTCAACGGCGATGATGCCGCCACTCTGGCCGGCAACGGCGTGAAACTGGTTGCTGAAGTTTCCAACATGGGCTGCACTCCGGAAGCGGCGCATACTTTCAAAGCCAAAGGCATCGCTTTTGCCCCGGGCAAAGCTGTCAACGCCGGCGGTGTGGCGGTTTCCGGTCTGGAAATGAGCCAGAACGCCGCCCACGGCTACTGGAGCGCCGCTGAAGTCGATGCCAAACTGCGCACGATCATGAGTGATATTCACAATGCCTGCGTCGAGGCTGGTGACTGGGATTACGTCGCCGGTGCCAATATCGCCGGTTTCCGCAAGGTCGCCGCTGCGATGATCGCACAAGGTGTTTGAAAATCACAAAATCTGATTGAATTTCACAAACCCGTTTGACTTTATGCCAAACGGGTTTTATATTATATACTGTGTATATAAGCGTAGTGTTAAAACAGTGGAGTTGTCCGCATGACGGAACGGCGCGAAGCGATCAGAAAATTTATTGAAGCCAAAGGCGAAGTGTCCATTGGTGAGCTGGCGTCCCACTTTGCCGCATGGTCGGAAATGACTTTGCGCCGTGATCTTGCGGTATTGGAGCAGGAGCATTTGATCCTGCTGACCCGCGGCGGCGCCCGCACGATCCCATCCCGTTATGGACTTCACGAAGATATTTACAGTGAGCGCGAGCAGCGCAATGACCGTGCCAAACAGTTGATCGCTTCCAAAGCGGTAGCATTGGTCGAACCTGATACCGGTATATTCATCGACTCCGGTACGACTGCTATGGCGTTTGCCCGGCTGGTGCCGGATTATCATTTGGCGGTGATAACTGCCGCCCCCAATATCGCATTGGAAATCGCCATGCGCAAAGTCAAACCTTCAGTAATCATGCTGGGCGGCACTTTGTCCCGCATGGAGATCGCAGTTTCTGATCCTGAAGTGGAAAAAACACTGGAAAATCTCAACATCGACACCGCATTTCTTGCCGCATCCGGTTACGATGACCGGGGCGGATTTACGGTGGGCAGTCAGCTCGGAGCGCTGCTGAAACGGGCGGTGGTCAAACGTGCCCGCAAGGTGGTGATGATGCTGGATTCATCCAAAGTCGGTACGCTGCTGCCATTTACGTTTGCCCGTAAAGAGGATGTGGATATTCTGGTCGGCGACGGTGAGTTGCCGGAAAATTTGGTTAAGTCGTATCCTAAAGTATTGTAATATATCAAGTTGCCAAAAACTAAACACAAGGAGAAAAGGATTATGGCAGACTTTATTCTGATGCCCCAGATGGGCGTTTCCGAAGAGAGTGCGTTGCTCTCGGAATGGAAAGTCAAAGAAGGTGATGTGATCAAATTGGAACAGCCGCTGTTTGCGCTTGAAACCGGCAAATCCGCTTTTGAAGAGCTGGCGAAGTACGAAGGTACCCTGCTGAAGATCCTCGTGGAAGCGGGTAATGAAGTCGCGGTCGGCGCTCCGGTCGCCGTGATCGGCAAACCCGGCGAACAGTTTGACGGTGCTGCCGCCGCTGCCCCTGCCGCCGCCGCCCCGGCGGTTGAAGCTGCTCCCGCTGCTGCCCCGGCTGCCGCTGCTCCGGTCGCCGGTAATGAAGATGTCAATTTTATCCTGATGCCCCAGATGGGAGTTTCCGAAGAGAGCGCCTTGCTCTCGGAATGGAAAGTCAAAGAGGGTGATGTCATTAAATTGGAACAGCCGCTGTTTGCGCTTGAAACCGGCAAATCCGCTTTTGAAGAGCTGGCGAAATACGAAGGCACCCTGCTGAAGATTCTCGTGGAAGCGGGTAATGAAGTCGCCGTCGGCGCTCCGGTCGCCGTGATCGGCAAACCCGGTGCCGCATTCACCGTTCCCGGTGCCGCCGCCCCCGCTGCTGCCCCGGCGGTTGAAACTGCTCCGGTCGCCGCTGCTCCGGCAGTTGCCGCCGTTGCCGCCGCCGCTCCGGTCGCCGCTGATGGCAAAGTCGTCGCTTCTCCGCGCGCCAAAAAACTTGCCGCTGACCTCGGTCTGGATATTTCCAAAGCCATTCCGACCGGTCCGGAGGGCCGCATCATCGAGCGTGACGTGAAAGCGTTGAAATCTGCCGCTCCGGTCGCCGCTGCTCCTGCCGCTGCTGCTCCTGCCGCTGAGGTCAAACCTGCCGCCGCTCCGGCAGCTCCTGCCGCCGCCGCCGCAGAATACACCGAAGAAAAAATCACCCGGATGCGTAAAGTCATCGCTGATAATATGCACAAATCGCTCTCCGATATGGCGCAGTTGACGCTGAACCGCACCTTCGATGCCACCGCCATTCTGGAAATGCGCAAACAGATGAAAAATGCCGCCGATCTCGGATTGGACAAAGTCACCATCAACGACCTCGTGCTGTTCGCTGTTGCCAAAACTCTGGTGGAGTTCCCCGATATCAACGCCAATTTCATCGGCGATACCATGCGCCGTTTCACCCACGCCCAGCTCGGTGTTGCCATTGACACTCCGCGCGGTCTGGTCGTGCCGGTGATCCGTGATGCCGATACGCTGTCGGTCAAAACGATTTCTGAAACGGTAAAAACCTACGCCGCCGCCGCTAAAGACGGTTCGCTCGGCGCTGACAAAATGCAGGGCGGCAGTTTTACTGTCACCAACCTCGGCAACCTCGGCATTGAGAGTTTCACTCCGATCATCAATCCGCCCCAGACTGCGATCCTCGGCGTTTGCGGTACGACTCTGCGTCCCCGTCAGAAAGCTGACGGTTCGGTCGAATTCTATCAGGCAATGGGCTTGTCGCTCACCTTTGACCACCGGGTGGTCGATGGCGCTCCGGCGGCGAAATTCCTGAAAGCGGTCGCTGACAAACTGGAAAAATTCAATCTGATCCTCGCTCTCTGAGGCATATAAACAAAAGGTAATTAATCATGGTTTACGATGTACTCGTTATCGGCGGCGGTCCTGCCGGTTACAAAGCTGCGGAACGTGCCGGTCACAAAGGCATGAGCGTGTGCCTGTTCGAGGGACGTTCCCTCGGCGGGGTGTGCCTCAATGAAGGTTGCGTGCCGACCAAAACTCTGCTCTACTCTGCCAAAATCTACGATTACGCCAACGGCGGCGGTGACCACTACGGTGTCACCACCACCGGCGCGAAAATCGACCACGCCAAAGTCGTTGCCCGCAAAGACAACGTGGTAAAAATGCTCGTTTCCGGCGTGGCGATGCAGATGAAAGGTGCTAAAGTCAATGTCGTTAAAGCCCAGGCGAAAGTCGTTGGCAAAGATGCTTCCGGTATCACCGTTGAAGCCAATGGCGAAAAATTCGTCGGCAAAAAACTGATCATTGCTTCCGGTTCCGTGGCGGCGGTGCCGCCGATCCCCGGTTTGAAAGAGGCGGTCGCTGCCGGTGATGCGCTCACCAACCGTGAGATCCTCGATCTGAAAGAAGCCCCGGCGAAACTGATCGTCCTCGGCGGCGGTGTCATCGGTTTGGAAATGGCATCTTACTTCAACAGCATCGGTACTGAAGTTACCGTGGTTGAGATGCTCGACCGCATCGGCGGGCCGACCGATATTGAAATGTCCGAAATGCTCCGTGGTATTTACGAGAAAAAAGGCGTGAAATTCATGCTCAAAACCAAAGCGGTCGCCGTCAACGGCAGCACGCTCGCAGTGGAAAACGCTTCCGGTAAAGCCGAGCTGAAAGCCGATAAGATCCTCGTCGCCATCGGCCGCCGTGCCAATACCGCCAATATGGGCTATGAAAACATCGGTATCTATATGGAACGCGGTGCGATCCAGACCGACGATCAGATGAAAACCAACGTTTCTGACGTCTTTGCCGTCGGTGACGTCAACGGCAAATCCATGCTCGCCCACACTGCGTACCGTGAAGCCGAAGTCGCCGTCAATGTCATTGCCGGTGAAAAAGATACGATGGATTACAGTGCGATTCCGGCGGTCATCTACACCAATCCGGAAGTTTCCAGCGTCGGTGAGACCGAAGAAACTGCCAAAAACAAAGGTTTGAAATACCGTGTCGTCAAAATGCCGCTGCTGTTCAGCGGACGTTATATCGCTGAAAACGAGGGCGGCAACGGCTTTATCAAATTGATCCTCGATCAGGACGATATTCTGATCGGCGCCTGCATTATCGGCAACCCCGGTTCCGAAATCATTTTCGGTCTGGCTATGGCGATCACCCGGAAACTGAATTGTGCGGAAATTTCCAAAGTCGTTTTCCCGCACCCGACGGTCGGTGAAGTTTTCCGGGATGCCGCACTGGCTCAATGCTGACAAACTATTCAACCCATAATAACATAAAGGAACAGAAAAATGCCTAAATGTCAATTTATTGACCCGAAGGAAATCCGCAAAGCCGGAGTAGTCGAACTGGGAGAAATCAAACTCAACCAGTACAAAAAATCTTTCGCCGAAGAGAAAAAAATCTACGGCAAAGATGCGTTGCTGGGTATCTACAAAGATATGCAGTTCATCCGTGAATTTGAGACCATGCTTTTCCAGGTCCGTACCCAGAAACACTACAACGGCATCGACTACCTCTACACCGGTCCGGCTCACCTCTAAGATC